>JBPYEE010000263.1:0-7804 GCA_051985095.1 Vicinamibacterales bacterium
GCGAAGCCGAGGCGCCCCATCATCTCGTCGAGCGGATACCCCCGTACGAGAATCCTGTTTGGCGCGATCGACGTCAGCGACGACTGCCACCGATCGTTCGCGATTCGCGGGCGCGCTCGCCGTTCAGAGGTCCTGTTCGTCATAGTCATAGCAGCACTCACCGGCGTCCTCGCCGTCGGTCACGCGGTGCCGTACAGGCGGTCGCCGAAGTCCCCAAGGCCAGGTACGATGAACTTCTGGTCATTCAGCCGCTCGTCGACCACCGGTGTGAAAATGTCGACGGCCGGATGGTGGCGCTGCACCAGCGCGATCCCTTCCGGCGCGGCGACGATGCAGACAATCCGGATGACGCGCGCGCCCGCACGTCGGAGCAGATCGAGCGCGGCCACCGCGCTGCCGCCCGTCGCGAGCATCGGGTCGATCATAAGGGCGAACGCCGAGTCGAGCCGAGGCGGCAGCTTCGAATAGTACTGCGAGGCGACCGCCGTCAACTCATCCCGCTGCAACCCGATATGGCCGACCCGGGCCCCTGGCACGAGTTCCAGGACCGCATCGAGCATCCCGAGGCCGGCGCGCAGGACCGGCACGACGACGACCTCCGCATTGATGCGGCGCCCCGGCGCGGGGCCGAGCGGCGTCCCAACGCTGACATCTGACGTCGGCAGATCTTTCAGCGCTTCAGCCGCCAGCAGGACGCTGATCCGCGTGGCGCCGCGGCGGAAGTCTTCGGCCGCCGTCCGCTTGTCGCGCAGCGTGACCAGGGTATCGTGCACGAGCGGATGATCGACGATGTGCAGCGGCACGGGCCATCACTATACAATTTCCTCCAGCATGCGCGCACGAATCGCCTCTCTGCTCCTCGCGCTGAGCGCGGTCGCCGCGCAACCCTCGCCGCAGGCGGTATCGGTGATCGTCATCGGCAAGACCGTCGTCACGCAGAACGCCCGCCATCAGCTGCTGTCGCCGGGCGCCGTGGCCATCGACGGCAACGCCATCGTCGCCGTCGATACGCCGGCAGCGATCGCCGCGAAATATCGCGCGGCTGACACGATCGACGCGCGGAACGACATCGTGCTCCCGGGTTTGATCAATACGCATACGCACGCCCCGATGGTGTTATATCGAGGGCTGGCCGACGATCTGGCGCTGATGGACTGGTTGAACAAGTACATCTTTCCGGCGGAAGCGAAGACCGTGTCGCCGACGATGGTGCGCGTCGGAACGCGTCTGGCGGCGCTCGAAATGATCGAGTCGGGAACGACCACCTACGCCGACATGTACTACTTCGAGGAAGAAGTCGCGAAGGCCACACGCGAGGCGGGCCTGCGAGCCGTGCTCGGTAATACGATCATCCGGTTCCCGGTTCCTGACGCCAAGAGACCGGCCGACGGGCTCACGCGCACCGAGGCCTTCATCAAAGCCTTCAAGAACGACCCGTTGATCACGCCGGCAGTGGCCCCGCATGCGCTTTATACCAATGACCGATCGACGCTCCTCGCCTGCGTCGACCTCGCGCGCCGCTACCGCGTGCCGGTCCTCATCCACCTGGCGGAGACCGAAGACGAGTTGAACGACGCACGGCAGAAGTACGCGGCCACACCAACGGCCTACCTCGAATCCATCGGATTCTGGGGACCGAGGACGGTTGCGGCCCACGGCGTCTGGGTCAACGACGCGGACATCGCGATCCTGAAGCGCAACGGCATCGGTGTGTCGTACAACCCCGAGAGCAACATGAAGCTGGCGAGCGGTGCGGCGCCCGTCACCAAGTACCTCGTCGCCGGCGTCGCGCTCGGTCTGGGCACCGACGGGGCCGCGAGCAACAACGATCTCGACATGTTCGGGGCCATGCGACAAGCCTCCTTCCTGGCCAAGCACGCGGCGCACGATCCCACGGCGATGCCGGCGCAGGCGGCTCTCGACCTGGCCACCGTTGGCGGCGCGCGGGTCCTCGGCATGGAGCGTCAGATTGGATCGCTCGAGGCGGGAAAGCGCGCCGATCTGATCACCGTTTCGATGAGCGCAGCGCGGCAAACGCCGATATACGATCCCATCTCCCATCTGGTGTATGTCACGCGAGGTGACGACGTGCGGACGTCCATCGTTGACGGCCGGATTCTGATGCGGAATCGCGTCGTGACGACACTGAACGCCGCGGCCGTCATTGAAGACGCGAACGCGCTGGCGCAGACGGTCAGAGCGGCTGTGGGACGGTAGCGAGCACGGCGATGTGACTCAGGTTCCGGTACTGCTCGGCATAGTCCAGGCCGTAGCCCACTACGAAGCGATCCTCGATGTCGAATCCGATGTATTCGACCTTGACGTCCACCTTGCGCCGGGACGGTTTGTTGAGGAGGCAGGCCGTCCTGAGCGTTTTCGGATTGCGCGCACGCAGGATCTCCTGCAGGTAGATGAGCGTCAGGCCGGTGTCGACGATGTCCTCAACGATGATGACGTTTCGACCCGCGAGGGTGGTGTCCAGGTCTTTCAGCAGCCGCACCTCGCCCGACGACGTGGTCCCCTTGGCATAGCTCGACACTGCCATGAAATCGAGCGACACGTGGCCAGGCATGTGTCGGATGAGATCTGAGAGAAAGATGAAAGCCCCTTTCAGCACCGCAATGAGGTGGAGGTCATCGGGGAAATCGCGCCGGATCTCGCGTGCAAGATCAGCCACGCGCTTCTGAATCTGGTCGGCAGATAGTAGGATTTCAGTCGGTCGCAACTCGCTGGACATGTCAGGCGGGTCCTATCGGATCCGCCATGATACCCGATGAAAACATTCGACATCATTACCGAAGCCGACGCCCGGGCGCTGGCGCACGGAGAGACGGTCAGGCTGGCGCGGGGTGGGCACGTCACGCCCCTTGCCCAGGACACGCTGAACGCGCGGCGCGTGACGGTGCTGCACGACGATCGCACGTCGCTCGAGGAGCTGTCGCTCGCCCCACCGGCCGACATCCGATCCGTCGCGATCGCGAGCGATCACACCGGAATCGCGCTGCGGCGCGCACTGGTGACGTTTCTGCGGGGTCGGGGCCTGCGCGTGACCGATCTCGGCACCGACAGCGCCGAACCAGTCGACTATCCTGATGTTGCCGCGGCCGTCGCACGCGCCGTCGCGCGGGGCGAGGCAGACGCGGGGATTGCGATCGATGGCGCCGGCATCGGGTCGGCGATCGCCGCGAACAAGGTCAGGGGCGTGCGCGCCGCGATGGCACTCAATGAGACGATCGCGCGGTACGCGCGCGAGCATAACGGCACGAACGTCCTGACGCTCGGCGCAACGCTGCTCAGCGTCGACGAAGCCCGCGCGATCGTCACCACGTGGGTAACGACACCGATGAAAGAGCCGCGCTATATTCGGCGTCTGGCGAAGATCAAAGACCTTGAAACGCAGCCCTGAAACGGTGGCGCAGTCGCACGATGACCCGAGACGAGCTTCAACGGCTCATTGACCTCATCGTCCAGGAGGTGGCGGCGGCAAGCCGGCCAACCGGAACGCGGTGCGCCTGTCACGCCGTTCTGGATGACTGCTGTCCCAACCGGCTGCGGCCTGTCCTCAGTGCCGGCGCCACACGCGTGGGGGTGCAGGCGACGGGCGGTGCGCCGGCCGCCATTGCGTCGATGATCGACCATACGCTGCTCAAAGCCGACGCGACGCGCGCGCAGATTGAAGAACTGTGCCGCGAGGCGGCGCAGTTCAAGTTCGCGACCGTCTGCGTCAACCCGACGTGGGTCGCGACGTGCGCGCGGTTGCTTGCAGGCAGCGGCGTCGGCGTCTGCTCGGTCGTGGGGTTCCCGCTGGGCGCGACGACGGCCGACGTCAAGGGGTATGAGACGCGCCGCGCGATCTTCGACGGCGCCCGTGAGATCGATATGGTGATCAATATCGGGGCCTTGAAATCGGGCGATCTCCGGACGGTCGAGCGTGACATCGAGGCGGTGGCGACACCGTGTCGCGATGCAGCGGCCCTCAGCAAGGTGATCATCGAGGCGGCGCTTTTGACCGACGAGGAGAAGGTCACCGCGTGCACAATCGCGAAGGCCGCCGGCGCCGATTACGTGAAAACCTCGACCGGATTCGGACCGGGTGGCGCCACGGCCGCCGATGTGGCGTTGATGCGCCGTGTCGTTGGTGCGGAGATGGGCGTCAAGGCCGCAGGCGGCGTGCGCGATCTCGAAGGGCTGCAGGCAATGATTGCGGCCGGCGCGAGCCGAGTGGGCGCCAGCGCCGGCGTCAAGATCGTGCAGCAGGCCCGGGCGGACGACCCTCAGGCATCTCGCTCGAGCGCGGGTCAGCACTGAGTTTTCACTGCGCGCTGCGCTTACAAAAGGCGGTCACCAGGCCTCGAATCGATGCACGGCTTGAACCGCAGCATGACGATTGCGCCGGCAGTCGATCACCGGAAATGCAGGGTTCGCGCACCGATCCTACCGACCAGCAGGCTGGCATCACGTGTGAATAAGGTAAAGAAACCATGGGCCGCCGGGACATACGGGGGAGCGATGAGAGAGAACGCGGGAGGAATTCAGGACGTCGTCAGACGTATCCGTGGCGAATTTCTGGAGATGCCGGGACTCCGGCTGACACCTGAACAGGCGCAACGGCTGTGGCGGCTCGACGAAACGGCATGCAACGCTGTGCTTGGCGCCCTGGTCGACGCGCGGTTCCTGGCGAAGACCCGGGACGGTGCCTTTGTGCGTGACGATCACAACTCACCCCAGCCATAGCACTCCATGGCGGCGTCGCAGGTCGGCGACCCGGTCGCCGCGTAATTCGCGCAGTGCGTAGCCGACGAAATCCCGAGTCACACGTTTTCTCCACACCAGGCTGAAATCGGTGTTGTCCATCGGCCGGGCCGGCTGGGCCGCCAGCCGCGCCGCTTCGGCGATCACCTCATCGGTCAAACGGTGCCCCAGGAGCTGCGCCGCAGCCGAGCCTGCGATGACGGGGCGAGAGGCAACCGCCCCGATCACAATCCGGGCTGCCTGGACCGTCTGGTCCCGAGCAACCTTCGCCGCCACCGCCACTGAGAGCACCGGAAAATCAAACGCACCGCGCCGCCGAAGTTTCCAGTAGGTGCTCCTCCAGCCTTCGTCGTTTGGCAGCGAAACCTTCGTCAGGATTTCATCGGCGCGCCGAGTCAGGTAGTGAATGCCGTCGTTGCGGTAGAGGTCCGCAAGCGGCAGCGTTCGAGTGCCGGTGGCTGAGACCAGCGTCACCTCCGCGCCCAACGATATGAGCGCCGGCCCGGTGTCGGTTGAGGATACGGCCAGGCACGTCGGACTCGACGTGGCGACCCAGCACGTCTCGCCCTCCCGTTTCATGCAGAACCCGATCGATTTGCGCCATTCGTAGTTCTGGTCGTAGTAGTTGCAGCGGGTGTCGAGGCAAAGGTTGCCCCCGATTGTCCCCATATTCCGAAGGGGCGGCGTTGCGACCTGCGCCGCGGCCTGCCAGAGACCGGTGTATCGCTCGGCAACGCGCTTATCGCGCACAAGGTCGCCGAGCGTGACGGCCGCGCCAATCGTCAAGGCGGCGCCGTTGGAGCGGGCGGCGAGTTCCTCGATCCGCCGCAGACTCACGAGGGTGCCGGGCGTTTGCTGGCGCCGTTTCATATTGGGCAGGAGATCGGTGCCCCCCGCAACCAGCGCCGCGTCGCCGCCCGAAGTCGCCAGGAGCTCGGCCGCCTCCGCGACCGTGCGCGGCTCGACGAATCGAAACGAGGGCAGTCGCATCATGACCGCACGACCGAGGCCGGTCGATCGGGCCCGGCGCGACCGTCCCCGCCTTCCCAGGGCGGCGGAACCCGCAGCGGATCGGGCCACGCGATATGCGGAAACGCTGGTGGGCCGTAGCGCGGCGTGTGACCGTTGCGCTTCGATTCGAGCGCCTTGACAATCTTTTCTGGTGTGATGGGGACCTCGTCGATCCGCACGCCGACCGCGTCGTAAACGGCGTTGGCGACTGCGGGCACCACTGGCAGCAGCGGGCCCTGGCCCACCTCTTTCGCCCCGAAGGGCCCCTGCGGATCGGGGTGTTCGACCAGTTCGGTCCAAACCTCCGGCATGTCGATCGTGGTCGGGCTCTTGTACTCGAGCAGCGACGGAAACTTGTGGACGAAGGCGTTGGACAGCCGCGGTGGCAACCGGCGGAAGGTCTGTTCCTCCATCAGCGCCTCGCCCAGCGCCATGTAGACGCTGCCTTCGACCTGCCCGCGCGCCAGCGTTGGATTCAGGGCGCGGCCGATGTCGTGGGCGATCCACACGCGAGGCACCTGAATCCAGCCGGTCGAGAGGTCGACATCCACCTCCACGACGGCCGCGGAGTACGAATAGGTCGGCGAAGGCCCAACGCCCCCGCCCTTGAATTTTGCCGCCGAAGCGGGCGGTGTGTAGGAGCCAGTCGTGCCGATCGTGCCGTAGAGCGCCTCCGCGAGCTGGACCGCTTCCGCGAAGTCGACGCCACGCGATGGACTCTCGGCATCGAAGACGCGACGCGCGGCAAAGACGACTCGATCTGGTGGAATCGTCAGTTTGCGAGAGACCGCGGCCGCAAGCAGATCGCGGGCGCGTTCGGCAGCCTGGATCGCGGCGTTGCCCATCATCAGCGTCACGCGGCTCGAATACGATCCCAGATCAACTGGGGTCAAGTCGGTATCGCCCGTGACCGCGCGAACGTCGAACGGCTCGATGCCGAGCACCTCGGCGATGCAGCCGACGAGGACGTCGTCGGACCCCTGGCCGATCTCGGTCGCGCCGCAGAACACGGTTACACCGCCGCTGCGATCGAGCTTCAGCTGCACGCCCGAGTGGGGCATGTCATTCCAGTAGATGGGCAGCCCCGCACCCGAGAGGTACGAGGAACAGGCGAGCCCCACGCCGCGTCCCGGCGGCAGCTGTCGGAAGTTGGCCGACCAGTTCGAGGCGCGGACGACCCGGCGCAGGCACTCGGCAAGGCCGATCGTGCCGACGCGGAGGTAGTTCGCCGTCAACGTCTCGGGGCGCTCGACGATGCGCAGGCGCAGGTCGGCGGGATCCAGCGCCAGTCGTTCGGCGATCTTGTCGAGCTGGATTTCCTGGCCGAACCGGCTTTGAGGCGTGCCGTGGCCGCGTTTCGGCCCGCAGGGCGGCTTGTTGGTGAACACGCGGCAGCCTTGAAACTCGTACGCCGGGATGTGGTAGGTGACCGTCTGCAGCGCACCGGTGTAAAAGGTGCTCGCCACGCCGTACGAGCCGTAGGCGCCGCCGTCGAGCAGCGTTCGAACGCGCATGCCGGTGATGGTGCCGTCGCGTCTGACGCCGGTCGTCAGCTCCATGATGACCGGATGCCGTCCGCGATGGCAGTAGAACACTTCCTCGCGCGTCAGGCAGATCTTCACCGGCCGATCCAGCAGCAGCGCCGCCCGAGAGACGACGATTTCGTGATTGAACGGATCGCTCTTGCCACCGAAGCCGCCGCCGTTGGGGGTCGCAATGACGCGAATATGGGCGGCGGGCACGTTCAACGTCTTCGCCAGCGCGCGGTGGACGTAGTGCGGCGTCTGCGTGCTCGACCACAACACGAGCTTGCCGTCGGGATCGCGGGCGGCGACGGCCGCGTGCTGCTCGATGGGCAGGTGCGTACTGCCCTGATAGAAGAAGGTGTCCGTGAACACGTGAGCGGCGTCTGCCAGCGCGTGATCGACATCACCGAACGCGAGCGACACCAGTTTGTGAATATTGCCGCCCTCGCCGTAATCGTGAATTCGGGGCTCAGCATGCGCGAGACTCTCTTCGGGGCTGCTGAACGTCCGCAGCG
>JBPYEE010000264.1:0-17246 GCA_051985095.1 Vicinamibacterales bacterium
AACGACCGCCGGTTTGTCATTCATCCACGCCGCCTGGCGGACGTTTTCCGCGTCGTCGATGACCGTCGCAATGTCGGAGAGGCGTACGGGCGCGCCGTTGCGGTAGGCCACGACGAGCCGGGCGTACTGATCGCTCGACAGAAGTTGATCGTCGGCGTCGATCGTGAACGACTGGAATTTCCCGTCAAAGTTGCCTTTCGCCTGATTCACGTTTGCGGCCGAGACCGCCGCACGAACGTCTTCGAGCGTCAGGCCGTAGGAGGAGAGTGCGGTGGGGTTCGTTTGGATTCGGACGGCGGGCTTCTGGCCGCCGCCGATGCTCACCAGACCGACGCCCGGCAGTTGCGAGATTTTCTGGGCCAGGCGGGTGTCGGCGAAGTCTTCGACTTTCGACAGCGGCATACTCGTCGACGTCAACGCCAAAGTCAGGATCGGTGCGTCGGCGGGATTGGTCTTGCTGTAAATGGGCGGGTTCGGCAGATTGGCCGGCAGGTAGGAGCCCGCGGCGTTGATCGCCGCTTGAACCTCCTGTTCGGCGACGTCGATGTTCAGATCCAGGAAGAACTGCAGCGTGATGACCGACGCCCCCTCGGAGCTGGTCGACGTCATCTGGTTGAGCCCGGGCAGCTGTCCGAACTGTCGTTCCAGCGGGGCTGTGACCGCCGACGCCATCACGTCCGGACTGGCACCCGGATAGAACGTCACGACCTGAATCGTGGGATAGTCAACCTGGGGAAGAGCCGATACGGGCAACTGGCGGTACGCGACGGTGCCGGCCAGCAGCAGGCCGACCATCAGGAGCGAGGTTGCGATCGGCCGCAGGATGAACGGCCGCGATGGGCTCATCGCGGCGCCACTTTCATTCCCTGCTGCAGCTTGTCGATGCCATCGGTGACGACGATCTCGCCCGCCGCAACACCACTCTTCAGCGCCGTGTCGTCGGCTTCAGTCAGTCGGACTTCCACGGGCCGCATCTCGACGCTGCGGTCGGCGGTGACGACGTAGACAAACGTCGCCTGGGGGCTGCGCTGAATGGCAGCGCTTGGAACGATGATTGTGTCGCGGATCGTGTCCACCAGCAGGCGGGCATTGACGAACTGGTTGGGAAACAGCACGTTGCTCGCGTTGCCGAACAACGTCTTCAGCTTCACGGTGCCCGTGGTCTGGTCGATTTGGTTGTCAATCGTGAGCAGCGTGCCGGTGGCGAGCTTCGTCTTGCCGTCGCGGTCGTAGGCCTCGACCGGCAGTTTGGAACCGCTCCGCGCCTGCGGCAACACCTGCCGCAGGCTGTCTTCCGGAATGCTGAATACGACGCTGATCGGGTCGATCTGGGTGATTAGCACCAGACCGTTTGCGTCAGCGGCATGCACGATGTTGCCCGGATCGATGAGGCGAAGACCGACGCGGCCGCCGATCGGCGCCGTAATCCGTGAGTACACGAGATTCAGCCGCGCGCTGTCGATTTGGCCCTGGTCGCCCTTGATTGCGCCCTCGGCCTGGTTGACGGTCGCCAGCTGGGTGTCGAGCTGCTGCTTCGGGACAACGCCGCGCTGGAACAGGTCCTGGTAGCGTTGCAGATCGAGCTGCGCGTTCCTCAGGGTGGCCTCGTCCTTCGCTTTCAGGCCCTCGGCTTGTTCGAGCTGCACCTCGAACGGACGCGAGTCGACCTGCGCCAGCAGATCGCCTTTCTTGACCAGTTGCCCTTCCTGATACGCCACTTCGACCAGTTCACCGTCGACGCGCGTGTGCACCGTCACTGTGTTGAGCGGCGTGACCGTACCGAGGCCTGACAGGTACACACCCATGCTGCCGCGACGCGCTGCGGCGGTCACGACCGGAACGCCGCCGCGTCCCGAGGCCGCTGCGCCGGCGGGTACCGACGCGGAAGTGGGCGGCACGCTCTTGGCGAGTCCTTCCGTCGCGCGCGGGAAGAAGCCGTAGGCCACGATGCCTACGAGGACGACGGCGATCAGCCACGCCCACAGTCGACGCGATCGACGCGGAACCACCACGGTGGCACTGGAGGGATCCTCGACAACCGCCACAGATCCTGTGGGTTCCGCGCTCTGACCGGCTGGAAGAGGGTTCGCAGACGGCTCCTGCATACCCCAGCTTGTTCCCATCGCGAAGGTGGCCGCGACGGTCGAACGGCAAACAGCCGGATATGCCATTCGGCCTACGGCCGCAGAGACAAACGGTTACGGGATGTGCAGGATGCCGCGCCGAATCGCGATCGTGACCGCGTGCGTCCGATCGGAGGCGCCAAGCTTGTCGAGGACGTTCTGCACGTGCATTTTGACCGTGCCACTCGCGGTGCCGAGTTCGTGGGCGATTTCACGGTTCCCGAGGCCCTTTGCGACCAGTTCGAGCACCTTCGTCTCGCGCGATGTCAGAACGACCTGTGGAAAGTATTCGCTCAGCCGCTCCGCGACGTCCGGCGGCATCAGGCGTTTGCCCGCGTGGACTCGCCGGATTGCGTCGACAACCTCGGTGTGCGCGGTTTCCTTGAGCAGATATCCCCGCACGCCCGCCTCCAGCGCGCGGTAGATGTCCTGGTCGCCGTCGTAGCTGGTGAGCGCGATGATGCGCGCATTGGGAAATTCGCTTCGAATCGTCCGGGTCGTCTCGATCCCGTCCTGGTCACGCATGCGCAGATCCATCAGCACGACGTCCGGCTGGAGCCGACGAAACAGCTGCACGGCGTCGCGCCCATTGTCGGCTTCCGCGACGAGCTGGATGTCGGTCTCGTTGGCGAGCATCGACGCAATCCCCTTCCGGACCAGAGGGTGATCATCGACGCACAGGACACGGATCGAATCGCCGGCGTCTGGCATCATCACTTGTTGTCCATTGAGACGAGGACCGCTGTGCCGTGGCCGGGCGCACTGTTGAGCCGCAACTCGGCTCCAATGTGGGCCGCCCGTTCCCGCATCCCGAGCAGGCCGAAGTGTCCGGCTTCCGGTTCGCGGTCACCCGCGAAGCCGGATCCATTGTCCTGGACGAGGAGGCGTACACGCGTCGCCGTCTGTTCGAGCGCGACGAGCAAGGTTCGCGTCCCGGAATGCTTGACTGCGTTCAGGACGGCTTCTTGTGCGATGCGCAGCAGGTTGTACTCCACGTCGGGCGACAAGCTGCCGGTCCAGTCGCCGACGTTCAGCTTCAAGCGGATGCCCTTGGCGTCGGTCAGTTGTCGCGTGGTTTGTGCAATGGCATCCGCGAAATCGGAGGCGGACTCGGGTCGGCGGCGCAGACCCGACAGCGAGAGCCGCGCCTCGCGCAGGGAAGTGCCGGCGTCAGCCACGATCTGTTCGAGCGTCTGCCGATCGTCCCCGCCAGGTAGTTTGGCGGCGAGCGCCTGCATCGCCATCGTGATGCCGGAGAAACCCTGGATCAGCGTGTCATGCAGCTCGCGGGCGATGCGGCTGCGCTCGGCCAGGATCAGCGCGAACTGTCCCTGCAGCCGCCGGGTGTGCAGCCGGAACCCGACCAGGCCGGCAACCACGGCGCCGACCAGGCACAGCGGAATGAACCACGCGCGCTGATAATACCGGGGCTCGACCGAGAACGCCGTCGCGTTTGGTGCCTCGCGGCACTCATTCTCGAGGTTGCACGCCGCCACGCGGAACTGGAACCGGCCGGGCGGCAGGTTGGTGTAGAACGCCTCACGCCGCGTGCCGGCGTCGACCCAGCCGGCGTCGAACCCTTCAAGCTTGTACTTGAAGGTGATGCGGGCCGGCACGACCAGGCTCAGGCCGGTGTACCGAAAGGCGACGTTGTTCTGGCCCGGCGGCAGCGCGCCGACGCGGCCGCCGGGAATACGGGCCCCGTTGACCGTGATTTCCTCGAGTGCCGCTGGCGGAGGTTCGAAATGACGATCGGCGTTGTGCGAATCGAGCACCAGCAGTCCGCGGGTCGTTGAAAACCACAGGAGGCCGTCGGCCGTCGTCGACGCGGCTGGCTGGACTCCGGGCTTGCACTCGATCGTTCGAAGCACGTCAGTTGGGCTGTAGGGCGTGCTGACAAGCCTGTGGAGCTGCCCCGTTGCAAACCGGCGCAGCTGCGCCCGGTCAACTGAAAAGATCCCCTTGCTGCACGCCATCCAGAGTCGGCCGAACCCGTCGCCCAAAATGGCGTAAATGGAATTGTCGAACAAGCCGTCGCGGACCGAGTACCGCGCAATCCGGCCGTGGTCAAGTGCGAGGAGACCGTCGCCGGCAGTGCCCAGCCAGACAACGCCGTCGTGATCGGTGTAAATCGCGTCCACGTTGCGCAGGGCCGGCTGACTGTCATCGACGGTTGACACGTGTCCGCGCTCATACACCTGGAGGGCCGCCCCCTTCGGCGCGAGATACACGCGGCCCATCTGATCCCCGCCGAACGCCACAATCGGCGGGCTTCCCGCGGCGACGCGTTCCACGCGCCCGTGATACGAGGCGGCGCCGCGTGCCGTGCCGATCCAGAGCGTCCCGGCGGTGTCAACCCACAACGCAACGATTGCATCCGATGGCAGCCCGTCGGTCGTTGTCAGCGTTCGGTCAACGCGCCCGTCGGTGATGTGATTCAGACCCCGATCGGTCCCCACCCATAACCGTCCGGGGGCCTCGGCGGCGAGCGCGACGATGGTGTTCGACGCCAGGCCGTTGTGGGTGGTGAGCGTCGCGAATCGGTGGTTCTCGAACCGGGCCAGGCCCGCTCCCAGCGTGCCGACCCAGATCGTCCCACGGCTATCCTGCACGATTGGCCCGGTGTTGTTGGTCGGCAGACCCTCGCTGGTGGTGTAGGGCATCGCGCGCCCGTCGAGGAACTGATTCAGTCCATGACCGGTCGCCACCCACAAGGTGCCTTCGCGGTCCTCATAGAGCGCGTACACCGCGCTCTGAGACAACCCGTCCTGGGACCGAAAGCTGTCGACCTCGTTGCCACGCACGCGGCTGAAGCCGTTGGTGGTGCCGACCAGGATGTCGCCGGTTTGCGATTCGGTCACCGTGAACACGCTGGTATCGGCGAGCCCATCGCTGGCCGTCAGGCGGCGCTGGTGATCACCGGCGACTTCGATCAGACCCTCGGTCGTGCCCACCCACACGGCGCCTGATCGCCCGCACATGATGGCCCGGATCGCGCCGGATTTCGAGATTGCGACGGGCTGCTCCACGAAGTGCGGGGGGGACCAGGTGTCGAGTCGATCGCGGTCATGTGCGACCCAGATGCGCCGATCCGCATCCTCACACGCAGCCGAGACGTTGTGCAGCGCATGGACCGAGGGCTCCGTGAAGCGGTCGAACCGCACGCCGTTCCAGATGGCGAGTCCGTCGGTCGTGCACGCCCAGACGCGCCCGGCGCGATCCATGAACAGGCACGTGATCGAATCCGACGGCAAACCGTTGTCGCTGGTGTACCGCGTGACCGCGCCCTGGAAGACTCTGAACACGCCCGACGCATCGGTCCCGACCCACAGCGCGTGCTGCTGGTCCTCGACAAGGGCCGTCACCCACACACTCGGCATCGCCACGCCGGTCTCTTCGTCGACCGTCGTGAAGCGCACGCCGTCGAACTGCACGAGTCCGGTTTGCGTCCCGAGCCACAGTCGACCGTCGGCTGTCTGGATGAGCGCGTAAATCGACGCCTGAGGCAGACCCTGCTGAGTCTGCCAGATGCGGTGAACGTACTGCGTCAGCGTGCGGGTCGGATCAAGCGCCTCGGCGCCGCGGGCGAGGAGGGTCGCGCCGATCAGTACCAGACACACCGAAACGGCTCGAACTGTGCAGCTTATGCGCGGCAACATCAACCGTTTGACCCCAGAGCCAGATCGTGATCATGCCGCCGGACGGCGAGGGACTTGTCACGAGACGTCACGTCGAACACCTTTCCTGAAATTGTCACAAGGGCCTGAAGATCTTGGAGGTACTGTTGGCGTAAGGCCTTGATCGTTCGGCGTGATAACGGATTTTCTTACGAATTACTACGCCATTCGGCGTAGGCGAATATCTCCTGTTAGACAGTAGCCAGGTGACGGCGCACTTGCCACAGTAAACTAGGGCCGTTTGTTCGTTGTCTGTCCGAATCGCGTCAATATTCGGGCAGAGTGGGGGTTTCGCGAGGCAACCACGACCGGCGTCGTCAGCCCGTGAACGCGCGATCGGGGTCGCGGGCTCACGGCCGAATCGCTGCGACGATAGGGTCTTTTACAACTAGGGCAGTCGGACGAGAACAATCACATGACACGGGTCGATGAAGAAACTCAGCTGTCGGAGCATGCCGACCATCATCACGCGCCGGAACCCGGACGATCGCACACGCGAGGACTCGTCTGGCTCGTTTTCATGGCCGCAATCATCGTCGTTTCGGGCTATGCGGTCTGGCGGGCGGGACAGCCGAGTACGCTGCAGGCGGGTCAGGGAGAAGGGGGTCGCGGTGGCGGCGGCGGCCGTGGCCGTGGCAACCTGGGCCCGGTCCCGGTCGTCCTGACGACGGTCACCCGTTCCAGCATTCCGGTCTACCTCAACGGACTCGGGAACGTCACCGCGTTCTACACGGTCACGGTGAAATCGCGCGTCGACGGCCAGCTCGTGAAGGTGGACTTCAACGAAGGCGACTTCGTGCGGGAGGGTCAGGTTCTGGCGGAGATTGATCCGCGGCCGTTTCAGGTCCAGCTCGAGCAGGCCGAAGCGCAGCGCGCCAAAGACGAGGCCACGCTCAAGAACGCGCACCTGGATTTGGACCGCTACCAGGATCTGTTCAAACGAGGGATTGTGCCCAAGCAGCAGCTGGACACGCAAGACGCCCTCGTCGCGCAGTACCAGGCGGCGACCCAGCAGGATGTGGCGACGATCGATAACGCGAAATTGCAGTTGGTCTACTCGAAGGTCACGGCACCGATTACGGGCGTCATCGGACTGCGTCTCGTGGATCCCGGCAACATCGTGCATGCGACGGACACGACCGGCATGGTTGTGATCACGCAGCTCCAGCCGATTTCCGTGCTGTTCACGATCCCCGAGGACAACCTGCCCCAGGTCACGCGAAAGCTGCGCGCCGGTGCGCGGCTCACGGTCGATGCGTACAACCGCGACAATTCCCGCAAGCTCGCCACCGGAGTGCTGGTCACGGTCGACAACCAGATCGACAACACAACCGGCACGTCCAAGTTGAAAGCGGTGTTCGACAACAAGGACAACGAGCTTTTTCCTCAACAGTTCGTCAACATGAACCTGCTGGTCGAAACGCTCACCAATCAGCTCGTGGTGCCGAACGTGGCGGTCCAGAATGGCCAGCAGGGGACGTTCGTGTACGTCGTGGACGACAACTCGCGGGTGCACCTGCGACCCGTGCAGGTCGGCATCACGACCCAAACGTCCGCCGATATCCTGAGCGGCATCTCGGACGGTGATCGGGTGGTCGTCGACGGCACCGACCGACTGATCGAAAACGCCCAGGTTCGCGTGCGGCAACCAGGAGAGCTGGCCAACACCGACGGCGCTGCGCCAGACGGTGACCGATCAGGTGGTCGCGGCCGAGGCAGGCGAGGCGGACAGGGAGCCAACACCCGGTGAGCCCGTCTCGGACGTTCATTCTTCGGCCCGTGGCCACGTCGCTGATGATGGCCGGGGTCATCCTCGTGGGCGTAGTGGCGTTCCGGCAGCTACCGGTATCGGCGCTGCCCCAGGTCGACTATCCGACCATCCAGATCCAGACGTTCTATCCGGGAGCGAGCCCGGAGGTGGTGACCTCCTCGATCACGGCGCCGCTCGAGAAGCAGTTCGGGCAGGTCCCTGGCCTGACGCAGATGACGTCGATCAGCTCGTTTGGCAGCTCGCTGATCACCCTGCAGTTTTCGCTGGACCTGAACATCGACATCGCCGAGCAGGAAGTGCAGGCCGCCATCAACGCCGCCACCAACCTGCTGCCGGCGAACCTTCCCTTTCCGCCGATCTACAGCAAGACCAATCCCGCCGATGCCCCGATTCTGACCCTCGCCATTACGTCGTCGACGTTGCCGCTGGCAAAAGTCGAGGAACTGGCCGAAACCCGCATGGCTCAGCGCATCTCCCAGTTGCAGGGGGTCGGCCTCGTGAGCATCAGCGGCGGCCAGCGTCCAGCCGTTCGCGTCCAGGCGAACCCGACCGCGCTGGCCTCGTACGGCCTGAGCCTCGAGACGTTGCGAACCGCGCTGAGCAGCGCGAACGTGAACCAGGCCAAAGGCAGTTTCGACGGACCGGATCAGGCGTGGACCATCAATGACAACGACCAGCTCGCCGCCGGCGCGCAGTACGGCCCGATCATCATTGCGTACCGCAATGGGGCGCCGGTGCGGGTGTCCGACGTGGCCACGGTCATCGACGGCGTCGAAAACACGAAGCTCGCGGCCTGGGTGAATACCGACCAGGCAATCGTGCTCAACATTCAGCGGCAGCCCGGCACCAACATCATCAACGTCGTCAATACGGTTCAAGGCCTGCTGCCCCAAATTGAAGCCGCTCTGCCCCAGGGGATTGGCGTGCAGGTCATTACCGACCGCACGACCACAATCAGGGCGTCGGTCAAGGATGTGGAGTTCGAGCTGCTGCTGACGATCGTCCTGGTCGTCATGGTCATCTTCGTCTTCCTGCGCAGCGCCTCCGCCACCATCATCCCCGGGATCGCCGTGCCCCTCTCCCTGGTGGGGACGTTCGGGGTGATGTACCTGCTCGGGTACAGTCTCGACAACCTCTCGTTGATGGCCCTGACGATTTCGACCGGCTTCGTGGTCGATGACGCAATCGTCATGGTCGAAAACATCTCACGCTACATCGAGGTGGGTGACGCCCCGATGGAAGCGGCGCTCAAAGGATCGGCCGAAATCGGATTCACGATCGTGTCGCTGACGGTGTCGCTCATTGCCGTGTTGATTCCACTGCTGTTCATGGCAGACATCGTCGGACGCCTGTTCCGCGAATTCGCGGTGACGCTGGCCGTGACGATTATCTTCTCGGCGTTTGTCTCCCTGACGCTGACGCCGATGATGGCCGCGCGCATTTTGAAACACCGTCCGGCGTCCGAGCAGGGGCGCTTGTACCGCTGGTCCGAGTGGTGCTTCGTCAAGACCATCGAACAGTACGGCCGCATGGTTCGCGCGGTCCTGCGCCACCAGACGGCGACCCTGCTCGTGGCGGTCGGCACCCTCGGGCTCACGATCTACTTATACGAAGTCGTCCCCAAGGGATTCTTTCCTGTTCAGGACACCGGCGCTGTCCTTGGCATCTCGCAGGCGCCGGAGACCGTCTCGTTCGCAAGGATGTCGAGGCTGCAACGACAGCTCGTCGATGTGATTCGCCAGGATCCAGCGGTCGAGAACCTGACGTCGATCATCGGCGCCGATGGCGTGAATACGACCATGAACAGCGGCCGGATTCAGATCGCGCTCAAGCCGCTGGAGGACCGCGAGGGCGTCTCGGCCGTGGACGTGATTCGTCGCCTGGAGCCGCGACTGCAGCAGGTGGCGGGCATCGAGCTGTTCATGCAGCCCGTGCAGGATCTGACGGTGGAAGACCGGATCAGCCGGACGCAATACCAGTACTCGCTCGACGCTCCGGACAAGGCGCTGCTCGACCTCTGGGTTCCGCGGCTCGTCGAAGGGATGAAGCAGATCCCCGAACTGCGCGACGTCGCCAGCGATCAGCAGAACAATGGCATCGGCCTGCTCGTGGATATCGATCGCGATACTGCAGGCCGTCTCGGGATCACACCCCAGAATATCGACGACGCGCTCGACGACGCGTTCGGCCAGAGACAGGTGTCGACAATTTATACGCAGACCAATCAGTTCCATGTGGTCCTGGAAGTCGCGCCGAAGTATCAGCAGAATAAGGCAGCGCTCGGCCAGATGTATGTCCCGACCGGAGCCGCCTCGGCGAATCTGGCTTCCACGATCGCGCTGGCCGGAACCAACGCCGCGCTGACCGGTGCGGCGGCCATCGCACCGGCCCCGCTCGGCGGGTTCATCAGGGCCACCACGATTCCGGCGCCCATCGCCATCAACCACCAGAGTCAGTTTCCCGTCGCGACGCTGTCGTTCAATCTCGCGCCGGGCGCTTCGCTGGGCGCGGCGGTGGACCACATCAAGCAAGTGACGAGCGCGCTCGGCATGCCCGCCAGCATCGAGGCCAGTTTTCAGGGCACGGCCCATGCGTTCGAGTCATCGCTCGCCAACGAGTCCATCCTGATCCTGGCGGCGATCGTCGCTGTTTACATCGTGCTGGGCATGCTGTATGAGAGCGTGATCCATCCGATCACGATCCTCTCCACGCTCCCCTCGGCGGGTGTGGGCGCGATTCTCGCCCTGGTGTTGTTCAGGAAGGACCTCGACGTCATTGCGTTGATCGGCATCATCCTGCTCATCGGCATCGTAAAAAAGAACGCGATCATGATGATCGACTTTGCGCTCGAGGCAGAGCGCAACGAGGGGAAATCGCCTGAGGAGGCCATCTATCAAGCATGTCTGCTGCGATTCCGGCCCATCATGATGACGACGATGGCCGCGCTGCTCGGCGCGGTGCCGCTCGCCTTCGGCACCGGCATCGGGTCCGAGCTGCGGACGCCGCTGGGGATCTGCATCATCGGCGGCCTGCTGGTGAGCCAGGTCTTGACGCTCTTTACGACGCCGGTGATCTACTTGTTTTTCGGACGAATCGCTGCCTGGTTCAAGCCAGGCCGTAACGCCGCGGCCTCCGTGCCGGCGACCTAGGCCACATGAGCATCTCGACACCGTTCATCCAGCGCCCCATTGCCACGTCGCTGTTCATGGTGGCGTTGACCCTCGCCGGGGGCATCGCGTACAAGCTGCTGCCGGTCTCCGCCTTGCCGGAGGTCGACTTCCCCACGATCAGCGTCTTTGCCAACCTGCCGGGTGCCAGTCCCGAAGTGATGGCCGCGTCGGTTGCGACCCCCCTGGAGAAGCAGTTCACGCGAATTGCCGGCGTCACCGAAATGACGTCCAACAGCTCGGTCGGATCGGCGCAGGTCACGCTGCAATTCGATCTGGGCCGCGATATCAACGCGGCGGCGCGCGAGGTACAGGCGGCCATCAATTCCTCGGCAGGCCTGCTGCCCTCGAATCTGCCGACGCTGCCCAGATACCGGAAGATCAATCCGGCCGATCAACCGATCCTGCTCATGACGCTGGAGTCCGACGTCGTACCCCGGCCGCAGCTGTACGACATCGCGTCCTCGGTATTCGCCCAAAAACTGGCACAGGTGAAGGGGGTCGGCCAGGTGCAGGTGGGTGGAAGTTCGCTCCCCGCGGTGCGCGTCGAGGTGAATCCCCAGCCGCTCTCGGTCTACAACGTCGGCCTCGATCAGATCGGTTCGTTTCTCCGTCAGGCGAACGCAAATCTGCCGAAGGGCGCGTTGGCGGACGCCAATGTCCAGATCCCGGTGTACACGACCGACCAGCTGTTCCTCGCCAAGGAGTACAAGGATCTCGTCATCGTTTACCGGAAGGGCGCGCCCGTCCGTCTGTCGAATCTCGGCCGCGTCGTGGATGCCAATGAGGACGTCCGCAATTTCGGCGTTGTCAACGGCAGTCCGATGGTGCAGATCCAAATCAACCGTCAACCGAATGCGAACATCGTTGACACCGTCGCCCGGATTAAGGCGCTGATGCCGCAGTTCGAGGCTCAGTTGCCGCCCAGCGTCCGCTTCAAGATCGCCAGCGACCGCACGATCACGACGTCGGCATCGATGGCCGACGCCGAGCGCAACATGGTGATCTCGATCGGGCTCGTGGTGCTGGTGGTGTTCATCTTTCTCCGGAGTGGATGGTCCACCTTTATTCCAGGCATCTCGGTCCCCGTGTCGATCATCGCCACGTTTGGTGCGATGTACCTGCTGGGCTATACGCTGGACAACCTGTCCCTGATGGCGCTCACCATCGCGACGGGGTTTGTCGTCGACGACGCGATCGTCGTCATCGAAAACATTACACGTCATCTCGAAGCCGGCATGAAACCGATGGAAGCCGCCCTGAAGGGCGCCACCGAGATTGGCTTCACCGTGCTGTCGATGAGTATCTCGCTCATCGCCGTCTTCATTCCCATCCTGATGATGAGCGGCGTCGTCGGGCGGCTCTTCCGCGAGTTCGCCGTGGTGCTGTCGGTTTCGATCGCGCTCTCCATGGTCGTCTCCATTACGTTGACGCCCATGATGTGCGCGTGGCTGCTCAAAGAGGATCGGGGACATGGGCGCCTCTACAACCTCAGCGAGCGATTCTACCGATGGGTGATCTCGTCCTACGGGTCAGCGCTCGACGTCGTGCTGGATCATCCGGCGTGGATTCTGCTGACGCTGCTCTTGACGGTCGGCGTAAACGTTTACATGTACGTCAAGATCCCCAAGGGATTTTTTCCGCAGCAGGACACCGGCCGTCTGCAGGGTTCGGTGGTCGGCGAGCAGCACATCTCCTATCAAGCGCTGCTCGACAAGTCGAGGTGGTTCGAGGAGCAGGTCCGGTCGGACCCGGATGTCGAAACCGTCACCATGGTGGCGGGCACGAGCGGCGGCGGAAACGGCGGCAATTCCGCCCAAATCAACGTCCAGCTCAAGCCGGTGGGCGTCCGCCGATCGACGTCAGACCAGGTGATCGCCCGGCTGCGACGCCGGACGTCCGGCGTGCCGGGCGCAACGATGTTTCTGCAGAATTCGCAGGACGTACGCGTTGGCGGCCGGCAGGGCAACGCGCAGTATCAATACACGCTGCAAGCGCCCGACTTCGCGGCGCTGGCGGTCTGGGGACCCAAGGCCCTCGAGCAGTTTTCGCGCCTTCCCGAGATCGCCGACGTCAGCTCCGACCAGCAGAACTCCGGCCTGTCGTCAAACGTCGTCATCGATCGCGACACGGCTTCGCGCCTCGGTCTCACGGCCCAGGCGGTGGATTCCGCGCTCTATGATGCGTTCGGTCAACGACAAGTGTCGGTCATGTACAAGTCGATCAATCAGTACCATGTGGTCCTTGCGTTGCAGCAACAGTGGTGGTCAAGCCCGGATTTCCTGAACAAGATCTACGTGCAGACGCCGAAAGGGACCGACGTGCCGTTGTCGACGTTTACGCACTTCACCCAGGGAATCACGCCGATCCGGTTGCCCCATCAGGGGCAGTTTCCGGCAACGACCTTCTCGTTCAACCTTGCCGAGGGGGTTCCGCTGAGCGATGCGGTGCGGGCCATCAACCGGGCGGAACTGGAAATGGGCCTGCCCGCGAGCATCACGGGCAAGTTCGCCGGCACGGCCCGAGCCTATCAGGAAGCGCTGAACAATCAGCCGATCCTGATTGGGACGGCGCTCCTTGCCGTCTACATCGTGCTCGGAATCCTGTACGAGAGCCTGATCCATCCGCTGACCATTATCTCGACCCTGCCGTCGGCGGGTGTGGGCGCGCTGGTCGCAATGGTGCTGTTCAAGAGCAATCTGGACATCATCGGGATGATCGGCATCATCCTGCTCATCGGCATCGTCAAGAAAAACGCGATCATGATGATCGATTTCGCGCTGGCGGCCGAACGGAGCGAGGGCATGACCTCGCGGGAGGCGATTTACCAGGCCTGCCTGCTCCGGTTCCGCCCCATCATGATGACGACCATGTGCGCACTGCTTGGCGCGATGCCGATGGCCCTGGGCTGGGGCGCTGGCGCGGAGTTACGCAAGCCGCTCGGCATCGCGATTGTGGGTGGCCTGGTGGTCAGCCAGATGCTGACGCTGTTCACGACGCCGGTGATCTATCTGTATCTTGATCGGTTGCGCCAGCTGCTCAGCACCGAGCAGCCGATCCGCTCTCGACGCCGTCCTCGTCTCCTCGTGCCCGGTGGCGTTGCGAACGTGAGCCATCCATAAGCCTGCCGGTGAGGCTCCGGCCGGTCGCGCGCCGGCGTTCCGAGTCGGCCACCCGCGCGCGTCGATGCTGACGGCCCTTTATTGACCGGATGCCAGCTGGGCAGTATGCTCCGCGCCCTTGGACGAAGGAGGCGGAACATGACCGACAGCGATCGTCTTCAGTACTTGCGCGTTGCCTTGCTGCTCGTAGGGGTCATTTTCGTCGTCGGCGTCTATCCGCTGACGATCATCTGGCCGTCCGGCTGGTCGTGGCACGCGGGGCAGTCAGACTACCTGCAGATGATCCTGGGGATCTATGCGACGCTTGGCGTATTCCTGATTATCGCGTCTCGGGATCCGCTCGCACACCGGAGTCTCATCTGGTTCGCGGTGTGGTCCAGCGTCGTCCATGGCGGGATCATGGCCATCCAGTCGTTGTCGGAACCCCAACAGATCGGCCATTTGTGGGGCGACGTGCTGGCGCTGTTCGTGGTGGCGTTGGCGTTGGGCGTGTTGACGCCGCGCGTCGGGGCGCCCCGCACGGCGTGAACGGACAGTCCAATCGAGGGCGCTCACCGCGTCGGGATTGACGAGTCAAACGTTTACGAAGCAGGGCAAGCCAGTCTGTTGCATTCGCCGTATGTCCGGGCGGGGCGCATACGGTGTGGTTCTGTTGAAGCGCCCGAAGCCGACCGAGCGCGCGCGGTGAACGACGGGCTGATTTCCCGGCACGCGTCGCCGCCGTGAGGCGCAGCCCGAGATCGGCGAGTCCGACGCCGATCTCGGGATTCCATGGCACACATCACGTCGGTCAGCCGCTACATCGTCCCGTGCGCATGCCCGCCGGTGGCGTCGAAGGACAGCACCATGCCGTACGGCAAGTACGACAAGCGGTCGTGGTCCACCAGCCCATACATACCGGGTTCGGGAATCGTGAACTCGACGATCGCGCCGCTGCCGGGCGGAACGCCGTATGTCTGCACATTGCGCAGCTGCGTCGCGCCGTCTCGGACGGTATCGAGAATCGTTCCCATTACGTGAATCGCCGAGACCCCTGGACCGACGTTGACCACATACGCACGGACGAGGTCTCCCGGACGAACGGTCAGCGCGCTGTGTTCCAGATGTCCATTGAACATCATCAACGCGGGGTCGTTTTTCTGGGCCCGGATCGGATTCGTCCCTGGGATGAGGCCCGAGGCGTCCCGATCGCCGTAAACCCCGCTCTCGACCACGACAAGCTCGCGGGCGGGCCGCAGTGGTTGGCTGCGCGGATACACGATCATCGCGCCGTTCAGGCCGCTCTTGATGTGCAGGTCGGTCACGGGCCCCGACGCGCAGTGATACATGAACGCGCCGGGCGTATCGACGGTCTTCTCGATGGTCATCGATCCGTTTGGCGCGACCGGACCAAAATGCATCGTATCGGTGCGCAACGCGTGGGAGTCCAGCCCGTGGGAGGTACCCGCGTGATTCGTAACCGTGATCTTGATGTGATCGCCCTCGCAGGCTTCGAGCGTCGGGCCTGGCAACGTGCCGTTGTAGGTCCACGCGTTGAACTTCAGCCCCATTCCAAGATCGACCGTTACTTCACGCGCCTCGAGCGCGAAGGTCTTCTCGCGCGGGCCCGCACAGGTTGCCGTCTGCCCTGCGAGGGCCGGTACATCCGGACCGACGAACGGCCCCGTCGCTGACGAGTGTGCGGCACCCTGCGTTGTTGCGCACCCCGTGGCGACCGCACCCAGGATGAGGCTGCTCAGCAAGATTGACAGTCGCATATGACCCTCCATCAGTCAGCCGCGCCGCGCTCGAGTTCAATCGATTTGGGAAACAGCACGTTGTTTTCAAGATGCACATGCCGGTGCAGATCCCGCTCAAACGCCGCGAGTTCCGCGAAGCACGCGCGATATGTGGTGCAGCCGTCCGCCGGCGGCGTGTAGTCAGTCGTCAACTCGCGAATCTGCTGCATCTGGTCACCCGCCTGACGGTGCTCCTGTTCCATCATGCGAATCGGGTTCTCGACGGTCCCGAAGGGACTCGGCGGCGTGTCGGCGCCGTGACGCCTGGCGAGTTCGCGGATGTACGGAAACAGCACGCGTTCTTCCTTCATCTGGTGTTGCAGAAGGTCGCGGCCCATCAGGTCGAACGATGTCGCGATACGCGCCAGCTCGGGATGACGGACGCCGTGGACCTCGACGAGCTTCGTCAAGTAGCGGGCAACGGTCGGCAGCGTCGACCGCACATAGGCGTGGTGCGTGGTGAGGATGTAATCGATCAGCCGGTCGACCGGCCACCGCGTGACGTCGTCACCGTCATGCTCAGGCGGAAGATCGGCCAACGCGCGCTCGACGATCGCCGGATCAACCGCTGCGGCTCGACACGCCTCGGCGATCGACCGCCGTCCCCCACAGCAGAAATCAATTCCAAAGTCTTCGAACACCCGGGCGGTGCGGAAGTCGGTGGCAACGATTTCCCCAACCGTGGATCCCTCGAATGTCTCGCTCATAAGCCCTCCGATGACATTCAGGGTAGCGAGCGCCGGAATTGAGCGGTATGACCGCCGTCATATCGACGAAAATAATTCGATGTCCGAGCGGCTCGATGACCTGCTGCGACGCACGACGATTTTTCGTCGGCTCTCCGTCGACGACCGGCAACGGCTTGCGTCAGTCGCGACGGTCCGGACCTACGACAGAGGTGCGGTGCTCTTCAGCGAAGGCGACGCCTCCGACCAGCTCTACACGGTGGTCGATGGGCGCGTGAAGGTGTTCAAGACGACGCCCCGCGGGACCGACGTGATTCTCGAGATCTTCGGACCGGGCGATCCGGTTGGCGCCGTCGCGGTGTATGAAGCGCGCCCGTACCCAGCCAGTGCGGTCACCCTCGAGCCCACGACATGCGTGCTCGTCCCGCGGCAACCGTTCTTTGCCCTGCTCGAAAGCCATCCCACGATGGTCCGGGGACTGTTGGTTGGCCTCACGCATCGGCTGGTCGAACTCACGAACCGTCTGGCCGAGCTTTCGGGGGGACGAGTCGAGGCGCGCCTGGCGCGGTTCTTCCTGAAACTCGCGACGGATATGGGGCAGACTCGGCCCGACGGCACGTTTATCCCCCTTGTGCTGTCCCGTCAAGAACTTGCAGACATGATCGGCACTACCATCGAGACCTCGATTCGCGTCATGAGCCGCTGGGGCAAACAGAACCTCATCCGCACGGAAAAGGATGGATTCGTCATCGCTGACCGGCCAGCGCTGGAGGCCATCGCCCTGACCTGAATCAGAGTATGACGGTCGTCATAGGCGCCACCGTGTTCTTGCGCCAAGCTGGTGTCATGACGACGGCGGCGGACACCCGGATCCCCGACTTCAGTCAGGCCCCGTTTCTCGTGATCTGGGAAGTGACGCGCG
>JBPYEE010000265.1:0-15453 GCA_051985095.1 Vicinamibacterales bacterium
TCAACCATGCGTACTCCGGCGGTTCTGACCATGCCGGACAATGATCGACAACCGAAGCAGCGTCGCCGGGCCGGCCGTCCGCCGGCTGGCGCGGGAGAAGGCGAATGAATAAAGGATTACCCTAACCGACCATCCGGGTGCCGATGGAATTCAAGGCGCGGCTGAACGCGCTCAGCGCTGTCACCGGCCTCGCGCAGTGGCGAGTGCCCGTGGAGGCGATCGACTGGTTCCTGCACGATTTGCCCGACACCGATCGGGAACCGTCGACGGTCTCCGTGAGCGCCTGATGCGCACTCCGCGGTCGGCGCGCTTACGACAGTGTCAAGAATTGTCAGCGCACCTGAGGACTGACGCAGAGTGTCAGCGGTTCTTACCGGTCGCGAGCCCGTAAGTGACTGATTCCTAATGACTCCTACCGACCAGATCGTCGGCACAACCTCTGCTTTGTAACGGCAGAGCTCGGGTCAGGAGTCACCCATTCGAGTGAAAATTCAGGAAACGCGCGGTTTTGCGCTGATTGACCTGATCTTCGTTTGCGGGATGATTGGGCTGCTCAGCAGCATTGCCATTCCCAAAATGCTGATGGCGCGCCAGTCGGCCGCCGCTGCGTCGGCGATTGGATCGTTGCGCGCAATTAACAGCGGCGAGGTCACTTACGCGTTGACGTGTGCCAGCGGCTTCTACGCGCCGACGCTGACCACGCTCGGCACGCCACCGCCGGCCAGCACCGAACCGTTTATTAGTTCGAGTCTCGGCGTCGCCGACACGGTGACGAAGTCGAACTACGTGTTTCAGCTGACGGGGACCGCCTACGCGGGCGCGCCTGCCACCTGCAACGGCCTGGCGCCGGGCGCGGCGGCGCAGGCGTACAAGGCCGGCGCTGACGCGGCCGAGCCCACCAACGTTCGCTTTTTCGCGACCAACGCCAGCGGCCAGATTTGGGAGGACACCGCATCGCTCTATGCGAGCATGCCGGAGGTCGATTCCCCTGCGTCAGGACACCCGCTGCAGTGAATCAGCTATAATCGCTCATCATGTGGACCAAGATGATGAGCGGGCCGCGCAAGAAGGCCCCGAAGACGATCGCGGTGATCGACCCCGATCGGTGTTTCGGCGCGTTTGCCTGCTCGATCTGCCAGGCCGCGTGTCCGGTGGCCGGCTGCATCGTCGAGGAGCCGGACCGTGACGGGCGGATGGTCTGCGCGGTCCGCGCGGATCTCTGTATCGGATGTGGACTGTGCGTGACGCTGGGCAATCCAACCGCCCCTCAGCAGCGCGAGTTCGGGTGCCCAGCCGACTACGATGCGATCAATATGTTGCCGTTCGAGGAGGTCGTCAGAGCGTTGACCGCACCGCCTGAAAATGCCGCGACGGCAGCGGGTGGTCCAGTTTCGACGCCATAAACAGCGACGCCTCAGTCACCCGCGCCAGCGAGATCCCCGTTTCGATCTCTAATCCATTCAACATATAGACCAGGTCGTCGGTGGCGAGATTGCCGGCGGCGCCCGGTGCGTACGGACAGCCGCCTAGCCCGCCGGCCGACGCATCGAATGTTCGAATGCCAAAAGGCAACGCCGCCAGCACGTTGGCGAGCGCCGTTCCGCGCGTGTCGTGAAAATGCAGTGCGACCTGCTCGACCGGGATCGCGGCGAGAACGGCCTCGAGGACGCGCGGCACCTGGCCGGGATGCGCGATTCCGATCGTGTCGCTGATGGCAACCTCGAAGACACCAAGGGCGGCGACGCGCGCGGCGATTTCCGCGACCCGCGATGGAGCGACGGCCCCTTCAAACGGACACCCGAACGCCGTCGACAGATACCCGCGGACGCGGAGGCCCGCCGCGACCGCCCGATCGCAGACCTCCCGGTAACCGGCGAGCGACTCCTCGATGCTCTGGTTGATGTTGTGGCGGCTGAACGTTTCAGTCGAAGCGACAAACACCGCAATCTCAGCGACACCAGCCGCCAATGCCCGATCGAGCCCGGCCCGGTTCGGAACGAGCGCCGTATAACGCGTGCCAGGCGAGCGGGTGAGGCCGGCGAATACGGCCGCCGTGTCGGCCATCTGCGGCACCCATTTCGGGCTCACGAACGCGCCGACCTCGATCACCGGCAGACCGGCAGCCGACAAGCGGTCCACAAACTCGATCTTTTCTGCGGTCGACAAGTTGATCCGCTCGTTCTGTAATCCGTCGCGCGGTCCCACTTCGACGACGGTCACCCGCCGTGTCATGCGAACTCGACCAGCGTCGCATCGGCAGCGACGAGGTCGCCCTCCCGGCAGCAAATCGTTTTGACCCGCGCATCGGCGGGTGCGCGAAGCGGCAGCTCCATCTTCATCGCTTCGAGCAACATGACCGTGTCGCCTTTCTTGACCTGGTCCCCCTCGTGGACGTGAATCCGGATGATCGTCGCCGGCATCGGCGCAGTCACGCGCAGCGGGCCGGTGCTGACGCGGCGGTGTCTGGTGGGTGGCGCCGACCGGGCGGCTGCGACCGTCGCCCCGTCCCAGGGGTCGAAGCCGTGCGCCGGCGCAACCTCCGCCCATTCAGGGTGTCCGGGCGGCGCCCCGGCGACTGTCGACTCGGCGAGCCCGTCGGTCGATAGCCGACTGATTCCCGCACCTTCGCGATCGAGAAACGCCGTGTCGACCGACGCGTCGCGGAATTCGGCCCGGCCCATCAGGGCGAGCAGAAACGGAATATTCGTCTGGACGCCATCGATCACAAATTCGCTGAGCGCTGCTCGGAGCCGAGCGATCGCGAGCGGCCGCGTCTCCGCTTCCGCAACCACCTTCGCGATCATCGGATCGTAGTACACCGAAACCGCGGTGCCTTCGGCGACGCCCGAGTCCACGCGAACGCCAGGCCGGCGGGGTTCGCGGTACCGGCGAAGACGGCCGGCCTGCGGCACGAAGCCGTTCGATGGATCTTCGGCGTACACGCGCGCCTCGATCGCATATCCGCGCTGCGACACGCCGGCTTGCGACCAGGGCAGTGGCTCGCCAGACGCGACAAGCAATTGTCCCCTCACCAGATCGAGCCCGGTCACGAGCTCGGTGACCGGGTGCTCGACCTGTAGGCGAGTGTTCATCTCGAGAAAATAGAAGGCGGGACCGCCCGGACCGCCTCCGCCGGCGTCAACCAGAAACTCCACCGTGCCGGCGTTCTGGTATCGGACCGCGCGCGCGGCCCGAATGGCGGCCTGGGTCATGCGGGCGCGCAGCGCCGCCGTCATCGTGGGCCCCGGGCTTTCCTCGATCACTTTTTGATGGCGCCGCTGGACGGAGCAGTCGCGTTCGAAGAGATGAATGGTGGTTCCCAGCGCGTCGCCGAATACCTGCACTTCGACGTGGCGCGCGTGATCGATTAGCCGTTCGATGTACAACGTGCCGTCGCCAAAGGCTGCGACGGCTTCGCGGCGCGCGGCGGCAATCGCGTCGGCCAGCTCGCTTCGGTCGCCGACACGCCGCATTCCTTTTCCCCCGCCGCCGGCGGACGCCTTGACCAGGATCGGTAGCCCCACGCGCTCGGCGGCCGCGCGCACGCCGGCATCGGACTGATCCTCCGGCGTCTCGCCGGGCACGATTGGCACTCCCGCCGCCGCGACCACGCGACGCGACTCGATCTTCGACCCCATCTGTTCGATCGCGTCGGCGGAGGGCCCGATGAACGTCAGGTCAGCCTCCGCGCACGCCCGCGCGAACGCGGCGTTCTCGGCGAGGAAGCCGTAACCGGGGTGGATCGAGTCCGCGTGGGCGGATCGGGCGGCCTCGAGAATGCGCTGTCCGTTGAGGTAGCTCTGCGCGGCCGGCGCCGGCCCGATCGCGACGGCGTGGTCGGCAACGCGGACGTGCGGCGACTGCGCGTCGGCATCCGAATAGACGGCTACGGTCTCGATTCCCAGCTCGCGGCAGGTCCGCATGATCCGAATCGCGATTTCCCCGCGATTGGCGATTAGAATCCGGCTGAACACGTCGCCTCGGTCTTCCGGGGGACAGTCCCTATCTGGCCCACGAAGGCTTGCTCTTGTTCAGGAAGGCACGCAGCCCTTCCTGGCCTTCCGGCGAAACGCGACGTGCTGCGATCGCCCGCGCGGTGATCGACGTCGCCTCGTCCGGCCCGCATGCCCAGACCACCGGAATCAAGGCTTTCGCGGCGGCCACCGCCTCGGGCCCTGCGGCGAGGATTTCATCGACGTACCGCGCGACGGCAGCATCGAGATCGGCAGACGGAACCACGGTATGCACCAGGCCGATCTCTTTCGCGCGGGCGGCCGGAAAGCGGGCGCCCGTGAGGAACAGCTCGCGGGCGGCGGAGCGGCCGATCTTGGCCAGCGCGAACGGCGAAATGACCGCCGGCAGGATCCCGAGCTTCACTTCGGTGAATCCGAAGATCGCATCGTCCGCCGCGACCACGACGTCGCAGATGGCCGCGAGGCCGGCGCCGCCGCCGAGCGCCGCACCCTGCACGCGCCCGACGAGCGGAATCGGCAGGTCGTTGAGGGAGTTGAACATCGTCGCCATGGCACGTGCGTCGCGGATGTTCTCTTCTGCCGTGTAGGTTACCGTGCTCGACATCCAGGTGACGTCTGCGCCGGCTGAGAACGTTCGGCCGGCACCGGCGAGCACGGCCACGCGAATCTCGCGGCACTCCGCTGCCCCGCGCGCTGCGGCTGCCCACGCCGCCAGCTCGGCAATCAGCTGTTCGTTGAAGGCATTGCGGACGGCCGGTCGGTTCAACGTCACGTACTCCACCGCCTGACGTCGTTCGACGAGGAGAAGTGTGTCGCTCATACCGTGCACGCGCCGCCGCCGCCGGCGGCGACTTACATCCGGAAGACCCCGAACCGGGCCTCGGGGATGGGCGCGTTGTAAGTCATCGATAACCCGAGCGCTAACATTTGCCTCGTTTCCGCTGGATCGAGAATCCCATCGTCCCACAGGCGAGCCGTGGAGTAGTAGGGCGATCCCTCCAACTCGTATTTGTCGAGGATCGGGGCAGCGATCGCCGCCTCTTCCTCGGGGAGGAGCGGTTTCCCTTCGCGCGCCAGCTGCTCGCGTTTGACCGTGGTCAGGACCGAGGCCGCCTGCGGCCCGCCCATGACCGAAATCCGGGCATTCGGCCACATCCACAGGAGCCGCGGGTCGTACGCCCGGCCGCACATGCCGTAGTTGCCGGCGCCGAACGAGCCGCCAATGATCACCGTGAACTTGGGCACGACGGAGTTGGCCACGGCATGCACCATTTTCGCGCCGTCTTTGGCGATGCCCGCCCGCTCGTACTTGCTGCCCACGATGAAGCCAGTGATGTTCTGCAGAAAGATCAACGGAATGCCGCGCACGTTGCACAGCTCCATGAAGTGCGTCGCCTTCAGCGCCGATTCGGAGAACAGGACGCCATTGTTCGCAATGATGCCCACGAGAAATCCATGCAGACGCGCGAAGCCGGTCACGAGCGTCGTCGCATACCGCTCCTTGAACTCGTCGAACCGTGACCCGTCGACGATCCGGGCGATGACCTCGCGGACGTCGTAGGGCCGTCGGATGTCGGCGTTCACGACGCCGTAAATCTCCTGTGGATCGTATTGGGGTTCCTCGGGGGTCGTCATGTCGCGCGGCAGCTGCTTCGTCGTTGCCAGCGTCGACACCACCGTCCGGCACAGCTCGAGGGCGTGGTCGTCATCCTCAGCGAAATAGTCCGCCACCCCGGACAATCGCGTGTGGACCTCGGCGCCGCCGAGATCCTCGGCAGACACCTCTTCGCCGGTCGCCGCTTTGACGAGCGGCGGACCGCCCAGAAAGATCGTCCCGGTGCCCTTGACGATGATGGTTTCGTCCGACATCGCCGGCACGTAGGCGCCGCCGGCGGTGCAGGATCCCATGACCGAGGCGATCTGGGGAATCCGTTCTGCCGACATCCGCGCCTGGTTGAAGAAGATGCGTCCGAAGTGATCGCGGTCTGGGAACACCTCCGCCTGCAGCGGCAGATAGGCACCGCCCGAGTCGACGAGGTAGATGCACGGCAACCGGTTCTGAAGCGCGATTTCCTGCGCGCGGACATGCTTCTTCACGGTAATGGGAAAGTACGTGCCGCCTTTCACGGTCGCGTCGTTGGCGACGATCAAGACCTCTCGTCCGCCGACGCGCCCTACGCCGGTCACGATCCCGGCGCCCGGCGCCTCGTTGTCGTACATGTCGTACGCGGCGAGTGGGGACAGCTCGAGGAACGGCGAGCCGCGATCGATCAGCCGCGCGATCCGCTCGCGGACCGGCAGTTTGCCCAGCGCGCGATGCCGTTCGAGATACTTCGGGCCGCCGCCCCCGCGCGCATGCGCCACGCGGTCACGCAACTCCGCAATGAGCTGCTGCATCCGATCGCGATTGGATTGAAACGTCGGATCAGTGGGACTGATGTGGGTCTCGAGCGTCACCATCCGCGGTCATCGCGTTCGAAGGATTGTTCGACGGGCCGCATCGATCTGGCGGACCGGGCGCCCGCCGCGATTATGGCACGGCCGCTCCCGGGCGCCGGCAACGCTAAGTGGTGCCGACAGGAGAAGATGTAGCGAAGCCCATCAGTATGAAATTGATACAAAATGTATGAAATACCTACAAGTAGTAAACTTGTGTATTGACATAGTGCGCTTTATAGCTACATTGGTACGGCTATGAGCTTGAAGCGAAAGAAGCGCGTCCTCGCCATCGACGACGAACCGGCGATGACCGAGTGGCTGAAAATCCTCCTGGAACACGCCGGCTACGAAGTCCGGACCGCGCTGATCGGCACTCGCGGCGAGGAGTTGTTTCGGACCTGGCGACCCGATGCGGTGATCACGGACATGATCCTGCCCGACGTTGACGGGATCGACCTCGTTCGGAAGTTCAAACAGATCGATTCCGAGGCCGAAGTGATCGTCATCACCGGTCAGGGCAACATCCCGCGCTCGGTCGAAGCGGTGAAGGCCGGCGCCTTCGATTTCCTCGAGAAGCCGGTTGACGCCGAGCGCCTGCTCGACAAGCTCGAAAAGGCGATCAAGCAGAAGACGCTCATCGACGAGAACGAGCAGCTGAAGCAGAAGCTGCAGGATCGCTACAAGTTCCAGAATGTCATCGGAAAGAGCAAGAAGATGCAAGAGCTCTTCGAGCTCATTGAAAGCGTCGCGGCCAGCGAAGCCAACATTCTCATTCAGGGCGAGAACGGGACCGGCAAGGAGCTCATCGCCAACGCGATCCATTACAACAGCAAGCGCGCGAAGGGTCCTTTCATCAAGATCAACTGCGCGGCAATCCCTAAAGACCTGATCGAATCAGAGCTCTTCGGTTACAAGAAAGGCGCCTTCACCGGCGCGACGATGGACAAGGAAGGCCTCTTCGAGATGGCGGAGGGGGGATCGCTGCTGCTCGACGAGATTGGCGAAATGCCGCCCTACCTCCAGACCAAGCTGTTGCGTGTGCTGCAGGAGCGTGAATACCGCCCGATTGGAAGCGATCGGATCGTGCACGTCGACTTTCGGCTGATCTGCGCAACCAACATCGATCTCGATGCGGCGCTGCGGGAAGGGCGGCTGCGTGAGGATCTCTATTTCCGCATCAATACGATTACTCTGCGCGTGCCGCCGCTGCGCGAGCGCACCGAGGACATCCCGCTGCTGTGTGACTACTTCCTGGACAAGTTCCGGCAGCGCTATCAGAAAAACGTCAAGACGCTGGCGCCGTCGGTCTACCATCTGCTGATTCGCAACCGCTGGCCCGGCAACGTGAGGGAGCTGGAAAACGCCATTGAACGGGCGGTGCTCGTCGCCAAAGGCACGGAAATCGCCGTCAGCGACCTGCCGGAGTCCATTCGGGAGGAATCGCCAGGCGCGACCGATTTTGTCATTCCCCCCCATCGAACACTCGCCGAAATCGAGAAGATGGCTATCCTACAGACGCTCCAGCGAACCAACTGGAACAAACAGGAGGCCGCGCAGATCCTTGGCCTCTACCGTCCGACGCTGTACAGCAAGATGAAGAAGCACGATATCCGCGATGCGGGAAAGTCGGCACGTACGAGCGTACCGCCGGCGTCGAGCGCCCCGTCGAGCACACCGTCCCCGGCTTCGCCGGCGGCCACGTAAGGACAGGAGCCCATCCACTGCTGTCTCGAAACCTGACGGGTTTCCTGGCTCGCGAGCGGTCGCATCCACACTGCAGGGCGACACGGTTCGTGGCACACAACTTGTAGCTTGGCGCTTTGATGCACCGAATTGAGGGGGAGGGGCGCGTGAACAACAGAACACTGGCAGCAACCATCGTTGGCGCCATTGTGGGCGGCGTTGCCGGATATTTGTTTTTCACCGAGCAGGGTCGGGCGCTGCGCCGTCAGATGGAGCCAGTACTCGACGACCTTTCGCGGGAGCTGCACAGCTTCCGGTCGACCGTCCAGAAGGCGGCCGGCGTGGCCAACGAAGGCTGGAAGCTGCTCATCGAAGCAATGGGCGAAAGTGGGTCACCGCCCCCGAGGTACCCGACTACGCATCAGACCTCGCCGTTCTGAGGAGGCACCATGTCAGCGGAACTGGGAACGACCAATCTGCTGCTCGGCATCATGGCTGCGGTGAGCGTGCTCGAAGCGCTGCTGCTCATCGGCGTCGGCATCGGCGCCCTCGTGATCTATCGCCGCATCATGAACCTCGTCGCCGGCCTGGAAACGCGTCAGATTGCGCCGGCGATGACCAAAGTCAGCCTGATTCTGGACGATGTCAAGGGCGTCACCGCGAAAGTCCGTGAGGAGACCGAGCGCGTCGATTACGCGATCCGGTCGACGATGGTTCGCGTCGACGATACCGCGGACCGCGTTCGATCGAACATGCGCGCCAAGACGAGCCGCCTCGTCGGGTTCGTCCGCGGAGCGCGCGTCGCCCTGGAGACGTTTCTCCAAACGAGCCATCAACCGCGTGAAAGCCAAACCTAGATCGGGTCAGGAGGATCAATGGCAGACGGATACGATCGTTTTGATAATGAAGGCGGCGGCGGCGGCAGCTTTGTCATGGGACTACTGACCGGCACGGTGCTCGGCGCAGGTCTCGGGATACTGTTCGCGCCGAAGGCTGGTTCTGAACTGCGCAACCAGCTGTCCGAACAGGCAGGGAGCCTTGCAAATACCGCCTCGGAAGGCTATCGGCGCGCGTCGGAAGTAGCCGGGGACTGGGCGGAAAAGGGTCGCGACGTGTACGGAAAGGCGGTCGATGCCGCGACGCGCGGTGTCGACGAAGCGCAGCGATACGTGCGAGACGCGACCAGCAGCTTCGGTGGCAGCCGGCCAGGGTCGAGCACCGGCGGCAGCCAATCGTCGCAGGGGGGCGGCTTCGGCGGCGACTCGCCGATCGGCGGACCGCGCCGGAGCTGACCGACGTGACCCGGAGCGGAGCGCGCACCGCGGCCAACATGGTGCTCGCGTCGGTGGGGATTGCGGCGGCGTACGTCGTGATCACGACGCCGCCGCTCCGGCGCCTCGCCCTGAAGGCCGCACGGTTCTGGTTGGGTGCCAGCGTCCCCGTGTACCTGGCGGCCGAGATTCGCCGCGCATGGATGGAGTCGGGTCGAGCAGCCTGAGATAATTCTCTCGTGACCGGTGGCGGCACGCCCAGCGTGGGCCGACGCGCGCTCGCGATCCTGCGACTCACCGGCGAGTCGCTCTGGCAGGGTTTCCTCAGCTTCTACAGCCACGACAACCTGACCTACGCCGCGTCGATTGCGTACTACGCGCTGCTGTCGCTGTTCCCCTTTTTCCTGCTGGCTTTCGCAGAGCTCGGCCACGCCACCGCCGATGAACACGACCGCAGCGTCGTCCTCGGGTTCGTCCTCCGGTACTTCCCCTCGCAGTTTGCATTCGTGACCGATCAGCTGGACGCGTTCAACGCGCATGCCGCGACGTTTGGTGTCGCCGGCACGATCGCGCTGGTGTGGGGCGCCCTCGGCGTCTTCGGCGCGATCTCGACCGCGGTCAACTATGCCTGGGGCGTCGAACGGCAGCGCAGCTTTTGGAAGCACAAGCTCTTCTCGTTTGCGATGCTCCTCGTCGCTGCACTCATCCTCTTGATTGCGCTGCTGTTGGTGAGCGCGTCGCAGATCGTCGGCGCGACCTGGTTCGCGGCCGTGCTGGCGGGGTTTCCGGGCCTCGGCATTCTGCGCAGCTTCGCGGTCGCCAACGCCACGACGCTGCTCTTCATCGTGGTCGTCGGGTTCGTGTTCTACTTTGTCCCGAACGCGAAGGTGCGATTCCGCGACGTGTGGATCGGGGCGGTTGTGACCGGACTGCTGTGGAAGGGCGCACTCGAAGGCTTCTCGTGGTACATGCGCGACATGTCCAGGATAACGCGGGTGAATGGATCGATCGCCGCCGTGGTCGTTTTTCTCGTCTGGGTGTACACACAGGCGGTGATTCTGCTGTACGGGGTCGAGTTTACGGCGGCGTACGCGCGGATGCTGCGCGGGCGGCCGGAGGAACTGCCGGCCGCGCCGGCGCCGCGCCCGTGAGCGCCACCCGTCACGACGTGAGCGCGCGGATGATCGCCTCGGTGAACATCGGGACGTCGTCGGGTCGACGCGACGTGATCAGGTTGCGATCCTCCACGACGGGTTTGTCGACGTAGAGTCCACCTGCATTCTTCACATCGACGGCGATCGACGGCCAACAGGTCAGCGTCCGGCCGCGCAGCACGTTGGCCGAAATCAGCAGCTGCGGGCCATGGCAAATCGCCGCAACCGGTTTGCCGGCATCGATCGCCGCTCGGGCCAGATCGACCATGGCGTGCCGCAGGCGCATCTTGTCAGGCGCATGGCCGCCCGGAATGATGACGGCGTCGAAGTCTTCGATCTTTGCGCTGGCGGCGCCGATGTCGGCTTTCACCGTCGCGTGCCCGCGTTTCCCGCGAAACTCCGCCCCGGCCGTTGGACCCACGAGGATGACGACGGCACCGGCGGCGCGCAGCGCCTCCGTCGGTTCGGTCAGCTCTCGGTCCTCGAACTCATCCTCGACGAGCATCGCAATCCGCCTGCCCGCGAGTGGAGGCTGAGCCATTCGGCGATTCTAATCGAGTCAGCTACGATAGGTGCATGAACCGGCTCGGGTCAGCGCGCAGCCCCTACCTGCTGCAGCATGCAGGCAATCCGGTCGATTGGTACGAGTGGGGCGACGAGGCGTTTACCAGGGCGCGTCGTGAGGACAAGCCGATCTTCCTCTCCATTGGCTACGCGACCTGTCACTGGTGTCACGTGATGGCGCACGAGTCGTTCGAGAATCCGGCCGTCGCCGCGGTGCTCAATGAACATTTCGTGTCGATCAAAGTCGATCGTGAAGAGCGGCCCGACGTCGACCGCGTGTACATGACGTTTGTTCAGGCGACCACCGGCGCCGGTGGATGGCCGATGAGTGTCTGGCTGACGCCGACGTTGAAACCGTTCTACGGCGGCACGTACTTCCCGCCGACGGCACGGTGGGGGAAGCCGGGATTTGTCGACATCGTGGCCGAGATCGCGCGGGTGTGGAAATCCGACCGAGAAAAGGTCGTTCAATCGTCGGACGCGCTCACGGCGAGACTCCGCGCTCTTGAAGAAACCGCGCCGACCGCTGAGGTGCCCGCGGCCGACGCCCTGGCCCGCACGACCAGGCAGTTTCGCGAGGCGTACGACCACGACCGCGGTGGATTCGGCGAAGCGCCGAAATTTCCGCGGCCGGCCGAATTGTTGTTCCTCATGCGCGAGCATGCGCGGACGGGTGACGGCGACGCGCGAGTCATGGCGCTGCGAACCCTGCGCGCAATCGCGCTTGGCGGCATGCGCGATCACGTGGGCGGCGGCTTCCATCGCTACTCGGTCGATGCGGAATGGCGGGTGCCGCATTTCGAGAAGATGCTCTACGACCAGGCGCAGCTCGTGCTCGCGTTCGCCGAGGCCGCCCAGATCTCGGGCGATGCGTTCTACCTCGAAGCCGCAGGGGACACGCTCCTGTATGTCCAGCGCGAGATGACTGACGCCGCGGGCGGGTTTTACTCCGCCGAGGATGCCGACAGCGAAGGCCGCGAAGGGGCATTCTACGTGTGGCGCGCCGACGAAGTGGACGCGGTCGTCGGCGAGGACGCGGCGATGGTGAAAGCGCGGTTTGGGATTGAGCCGAACGGGAACGCGCCGCACGATCCGCAGCGGGAATTCGTCGGGCAGAATCTGCTATATGTTGCGCGATCGGTCGACGATCTTGCGCGCGATTTCCACAGGCCGGTTCCGGAGATCGTGGATCGGCTGAACCGCGCGCGGATCCAACTGTTCGAGGCGCGGTTGAAGCGCCCGCGCCCGCAGCGCGACGACAAAGTTCTGACCGCCTGGAACGGACTGATGATCGCCGCGTTCGCGCGAATGGCCCGTCTCACCGGATCACCGGCGTATCTGGCGTCGGCCAGACGTGCGGCAGCGTTTCTGCGTCAGACGATGTGGCGGACGGACACGCGCACGCTGTTGCGCCGATATCGAGCCGGTCACGCGGAAATCGACGCGTACGCGGAGGACTATGCGTTTCTGATTTTCGGCCTGTTGGAGCTGCTCCAGGCCGACGCCGATCCGACCTGGCTCGAATGGGCGATCGCGCTGCAGCATCGGCAGGACGAGCTGTTCTGGGACGACCAGGGGGGCGGCTGGTTCAGCACAACCGGCCGCGATCCGAGCGTCCTGCTGCGGATGAAAGAGGACTACGACGGGGCGGAACCGGCCGCCAGTTCGATCGCCGTCTTGAATCTGCTCGTGCTGACACATCTCGTGGAAGATGCGGGCTGGAGCGATCGCATCGCGCGGACGCTTCGCAGCTTTGGGCGTCGGCTTGACCAGATGGGGCGAGCGGTCCCGATGATGGCGGCGGCGCTGTCGGCCTATTCAGCCGGCCTGCAGCAAATCGTCATCGTCGACGGGGAGGCCGGAGATCGGACGCTCGTCCATGCGGTAGCGCGCGAATACCTGCCGTTTGCGATCGTGTTCCATCTCGAGCCGACGGCGAAACGGCGCCTGGCCGGCAGCCTTCCGTTCCTGGAGGCGATGGAACCGGTTGATGGGACCACCGCCGCGTACGTCTGTCACCACTTCACGTGCCGGCGTCCGGTCACCACGGTCGACGAACTTCACGAACAGCTCCGGGCGACCGCATGACCGTCTCGGTCGATGTGTGGCTGCGTGGCACCGACTTCGCGACCACCGAAGCAATTGAAGGAATGCGCGGACCCGCCGCAGCGTGGTCGGATACGGACGTGCGGCAGCTGCTCGAAGGAATGCTGCGCGCCCTGGATCGTACGAAGCGGCCCGGCGAGCCCGACCGTCCGATCTCGCTGCGCGGACTCAGCTGGATTGTCAATCCATATGAGGACGGTGTCGTCGTTGCGATCGAGATCACACTGGGAGCCGCCGTTGCGGGCCCGTTTCAGGTCGAGAAGGCAACGCTGGAAACGATGATTTCCCGTATCCTGGCTCCCGCTCACGGTACCGTCCACTAAGGTTTCCGCGATCGAGACCGCACGCGGGGACGCTTCGCCGCCATGAATCGCCACGACATGCGCAGCAGATCCTTGAGCGCGTCGCGGTGAATCCGATTGAGCCTGACGAGAACGCACGCGTAGTCGACGTAGTGGTCTTTGAGATAGAACGTCGCCGGGTCAGCGGCAATCAATTCATCGCGCGCGGCGAACTCAATCCGGACCGCGAGTGAGTTCGGTTCGGCTGATTTGTGCGTCGGGATGCACGCGAACATCTTCCCGTCGACTTTCAACGCCGGCGCACCCCATGACGTGCCGCGCTCGACGCGTGGCAGATCGGCGATGAGACCGGCGATGGAGTCGAAGGTAACGAGTTTCATATCTCGACCGCCGAATTCCCGCGGCACAGTCTGTATCGATGCCGAAAACGAGACCTGTACAATAAACCACACGCCCGTCTGGCGGAACCGGCAGACGCCCAAGACTAACGACGCGGCGACGATTGCCGCAAAGAGAGAGCGCCTCCGCGTTCTCCTTCACGATCTTCGAATCGGGTACGCATTTTTGCGGTGTATGCAGTGTTCTGCTCAGCCATGTCCGCGATTCACTCGGACGCTGCAGCGTCCTTTCAGCCGAGCGCTACAACTGTGTGCGTCTCGATACCCTGAAGGCAGCCGTCGCACACCTTGCCAACGGACACCCTTCAGGATTCTTTCAAGGCCCAAGGGTCAGTCCTCCGCTGTAGAATCGGTAAGTTCCACGTACTGAACCACATGCCGGGGTGGCGGAACTGGCAGACGCACAGGACTTAAAAGACGGGCCTGACGGCCGTGCAGTGGTAGCGATCGTTGGATTTCCTGAGCGATTCCTTTTCTCAGTTCTGAGTAGAGTTACGTGGGGTGAGTTAAGTTACGTCCTTTTTGTTAGCGATTGGGACAGTCGGTGGGACAGCCACGCCACAGGCACATCAGAGCTACGAAATAAACGAAAGAAACGAACAAAGGGTCACAGGGACTCGGGGTCAGTGTGAGGTTCTCGAAGCGCATATCGAGCCCATCGACGCCTATCGCTCTGTCAGCGAGGACGCCATGTGTGCCCGCGGCAAACCCGAACATGACAACCCTCATGCGCTCAGCGATTTGAGTGTGTCGTGCAAGACCATCGCAGGCTATCGCCCCTGCGAACTCGAGCCCACCGAAACCGCGCAACAATGCCTGTTGGCGCTGAACGTCAAACGCATACCGCATCAACTCGATATTCACGTTTATGAAGTCAGCGGTGTGATCGGCGAGTGCACAATCCTTCGGCCGCCATGTCGAACCATGACAACTGCCGTGGCCTCAGCGATTTGAATGCGCCACGTCGCTCGTCGCAGCTCTGGTTCACGGCGTCTCTGGCGCCTGCTCACGCTCAGTTTTGACTGGGGCAATCAAGGCAAATGTTTGCAACTCAGTGGCGAACGAGCCGGAATGGAAAGGTCTACAAGATCGGCGGCCGGCGACTGTTCCGTCAGACCCTTCGGCTCCTGCGAGGCGGCAAATACCGTCCTCGAGCCCAGCCGCCCAAACCATCCACGAAAGGCTGCTGGCGGCGGCTCTCCGGCGCGGAGCGTGAGCAGATACAGCAACTGACGGCTCAGGGCTGGTCAGGACGCGCGATCGCGAAGCGGATGAAACGAGACCACCGCACCATCGATCGATGGCGCCAGCGGCTCACACGGGACTGACTGACGGCGTTTCGGCGAGACGCGCGTCGACGACGATACTGACGAACCACACCGGCCAAGCCCGACGGAGGGGCGAAGACATGACGATGACACAGGAGCATCACGACCTGCCGGCGCTCATTGACCGTGCCCGTGATCGGCTCGCTGCCGCGCGCTCGTTGGCTGAAGTGCTCGAGGCGAAAGCGGCGGCTGAAGCGCGCTCCATTTTGCGAAGGTGACGCACGCGGCCAACGA
>JBPYEE010000266.1:0-18304 GCA_051985095.1 Vicinamibacterales bacterium
AGGGCCGCGGTTGGATCCTCCTGGCCGACGCCGGCACGGCGGTCGGCGCGTTCGGCAATCCTCCGGAAGCTTGGCTCGCCGCGTTGCCGCTGTACGCCGAACTCCAGCGTGGTGAGGCACCCCATGCGCTGCAACATCTCGCCCACGGCATCCCCGACCAGCGGCTCGCAACGCTCCCGGCACGCTACGACGAACTGCTGCAAATCAATCTGCCACTCGAGCCGGAGGAGATTCGTCGGTTGCACCAGTTCGCGACGCGGTTCGCGGAGCTGTGCGACGAGCTCGCAGCCCACGACGTGCCGGAGACGATCCAGCACGACGACCTCCACCACGCCAACCTGTATGCGCATGGCGGCTACGTACGCCTACTCGACTGGGGCGACGCGTCGATTTCGCATCCGTTTGCGTCCCTCGTCGTCACCTTCCGGTTTCTGGAGGAGCGCACAAAGCTGACGCCGGGCGACCCATGGTTCGCGCGGTTGCGCGACGCCTACCTCGAGCCGTGGGGAAGCGGCGTCGGCGACGCATTCGCACTCGCCCTCCGCGTCGGCGCCGTGGCGCGCGCGATCGCGTACATGCGACAGCGTGTCTGCCTGCAGCCGGAGGACCGCCGGCTCTTCGACACCGATTTCTCAATCGCGTTACGGCGGGCGGTCGCCGAGACACGCGACTCGCCCGCCGAATGATCCGGCGATGCGTCTTCCTCAGCGTGAAGCTGCGGGAGCCGGATTGCGGCGGCGGTCACGATCGTGCTCGGCCAGTACCATACGGCGCGCGGGCTGAAGCCGACCGATCAGGCACCCGGCCAGCCCGCGTTCTCGCGCGCGGAAAGCGCCGCTTTGGCCAGCGGCAGCACTGACGACGAACGACATCCAGCCGCCGCTAGCGGTAGCGCGCGTTCGCGTTATAGCCTTCGGTGTACCCCGCGCGGAACCCTTCGCGGAATTCGCGGCGGTAGAATTCCCGGTCGCCGTAGTCCCGGTGATACCCGCGGTCGGCGTCGCGCCAGTCGTCGTGGCGGTCGAATGAATACGAGCGGCCCCGGCGCGCATCCTGTTCGCCCGCTTCGCGCCCCTCTCGATAGCCGTTCTCGTGCGCAATCCGCTCGATATCGCGCGCATGCGCGCTGTCGTACGGCCGATCGCTGCGATACCCGTACGCGCCGGACGCACATGCCGGTGCGGCGCCGAGTGCCGCCGCAAGGGCGAACATGGGAAGCCATCGACGTTTGTTCAGCATGGTCCGCCTCCTCGGCCCTCTGAAATTTCAAACGCGATGCCAGACTCGCTTCGGCGAATTTGTTGAGAAAACGGCGACGCACGAGCGCAACCGTCCTCGGATGGAGACGGGCGCTCGAGTCAGCCGAGCGCGTCGAAATGGGTAGACGGTTACTCATTCCAGACGAGCGGCCCCGAACCGCACTCGCGTCCGACGTCCATGACGAGACCGGATGTGGATACGAAAAACTCCATCGGGACAGTGGGGCACAAGTGTCGGATCAGGAGGGACGACAGGCCGCCCAGATTGACCGAGAGCGTTGATCAGGCAGCGCGACGTTCGTAGTGGTGATGCGGTCGGCCGAGGTGTGGGACTTGGACAATCCCGCCGGCGCTGGCGGCTATGTAGCCCGGGGGATGTGTATGCCTCCAGGAAGAGGTGAGGCCTGTGCCATCCGAAATTGCGTTGGCGCCATTCGTTGAGCCGTCGGCGACGGTATCAATCGTCTCCCACACGCGACTTCGCACCCGGAAACCGAAGCTGTCACCCTGTAGATACCGGTGGCACGGTCGACAGACCACTCGCGAAGACGTCGGATCTGGCGACGCCGAGAACGATGGTCAAGCGGCGCTCAATCATGTAACGCCGACTGGTAGTATGACTGCGATAACGAGCGCCGCGCTGTTTATCCGGACCGGGGCTCTCGATGCACGGCAGCTCCAGTGGGGCACGCGAGTGCGGTGTTAGAGGTGCGATATGAATCGCCGGCACTTTCTCGGATCAGTGTCGCTCGGCTCGGCGCTCGTAGGCGGCTTCAGGCGTCTGGATGTGCAGACGCGCCCCATGCCGCAAGCAGGCGCGGCCGACGTCACCAGCTTCGAGCTCGACGAGCTCACGATCGACGATTTGCAGCGCGCGATGCAGACCGGCCGTTACACCGCGCGGCGCATCACTGAGCTGTATCTGACGCGCATCGAAGCGACCAATCGACGCGGACCAATGCTTGGGGCCGTCATCGAAACAAATCCCGACGTGATCACCATCGCTGAGGGACTCGATGACGAGCGGAGGCAGGGAAGAAGTCGTGGACCGCTCCACGGCATTCCGGTGGTGCTCAAGGCCAACATCGGCACAGCGGATCTGACCCATACGACGGCGGGGTCGCTCGCCCTCGAGCACTGGAGTCCGCCCGAGGATGCCTTCATCGCCGCCAGGCTCCGTGCAGCCGGAGCGGTCTTGCTGGGCAAGGCGAACATGAGCGAGTGGGCCGGCGGACGAGGGACCGGTCGAATCGGCGGATGGAGCGGGACCGGCGGCTTCACACGCAACCCGTACGTTCTCGATCGCAATCCGCAGGGATCCAGCTCGGGTTCCGCCGTGGCGCTCGCCGCGAACCTGTGCGCCGGCGCCGTCGGCACCGACACCGGCGGATCGGTGACGTATCCGGCGTCGGCCAACGGCGTCTGCGGTCTTCGGCCGACGATGGGACTTCTCAGCCGGAGTGGCATCATTCCGTTGAGCCTCAGCCGCGACACTGCGGGTCCCTTGGCACGGACCGTGCGCGACACTGCGATCATGCTCGGTGGGATGGTGGGCATCGATGCCGCAGACGAGGTCACAGGCGCGAGCCGCGGCCATTTCCAGGCTGACTACACCGCATTTCTGAAACGGGACGGCTTGAAAGGTGCCCGCCTCGTTGTCGCGAGGGAGTATTTCGGCGGCCATCCCGGTGGTGATGCACTGATAGAAGCGTGCTTGAAGGTGCTGCAGGCTGAGGGCGCCGAGCTCTTCGAACAAGTGGATGGCTTGAGCACCGCGCCGTACGCGCAGATCGCGCGCGGATCGGAGTTGAAGCACGGGCTGAACAACTACCTCGCGAAGACGCCAAAGGACTTTCCGGTCCGATCCCTGGCGGACGTGATTTCGTTCAACGAGCGTCATCGCGATCGCGAGCTGCAGTATTACGGCCAGCAGAATCTGATCAGCGGGGAGGAGAACGGCGTCGATCCCTCGGACCCGAAGGTCAGAGAGGCGCGCGCGAAGGCGACCCAAATGGCGCGAGACAGCATCGACGCCGTGCTCGAGAAGCACAAGGCCGATGCGTTCATCGCACCATCTCTGACCCCGACGTTCCTGACCGACGTCATCATGGGTGACGGACGCGTCGTCGCGCCGACAATCCCGTGCGTGACCGCGGGTTACCCGCATCTGAGCGTTCCGGCCGGCTACGTCACCGGTTTGCCCGTAAATCTCTCGTTCATGGGGCCGGCATGGAGCGAACCAACCTTGTTCCGGTTGGCGTATGCCTTTGAACAGGCGACCATGGCTCGACGCAAGCCCCAGTTCCTCTCGACGTTGAGCTATTGAGCGATAGGTTGGAGCGACATACGTCTCGTCATCGAACGGAGTGCGCGTGAATCCTCGATTTCTGACACCTCTGGCACCCGTGCTCGTGTCGGCCGTCGTCGCGTTGTCGGCACAGGCGCCGGCCCCTCTGCAGGATATGGCGCATCCACAGGGTACAAACGCCGCCATTTTCGCGTTCAGCGGACACTGTGCGAAATGCCACGACACGGCCAAGGACGGAGCAAGCGATCGATATGCGCTGAACCGGCACACGCCCGAGGAGGTGCTCGCGTCGATCACTACCGGTTCGATGGCGCAGTACGCGCAGACCCTCACCGAATACGAAAAACGCGTCATTGCCGTTTACGTCGGCGGCCGGCCGCTTGGAGCCGCGGCGACGGGCGACGCTGCGTTAATGAAGAATCGATGCGCGTTCCCCGAGCCGTTCGATCCGTCCGCGGGATCGTCGTGGAACGGATGGGGCTTCGACTCGGGTAACTCCCGGTTTCAACCTGCGCCCGGTCTCACGACGGCCGATGTGTCGAGGCTCGAGCTCAAATGGGCGTTTGGTTTCCCAATGGGAAACTCCGCATACGGACAGCCGGCGGTCGTCGGCGGTCGCGTGTTCGTCGGGGCCGATACCGGATTCGCCTACTCGTTGGATGCGCGAAGCGGGTGCGTCTACTGGTCGTTTCGTGCCAATGCGGGCGTTCGGACCGCGATCAGTATCGGAACCGGAAACCGGACGCATCGCTTCCTCGCATACTTCGGGGACGTCAAGGGTAGCGTTTACGCGGTCGATGCGGTTACGGGCGCGCTGATTTGGCGCGATCGGGTCGACACGCACCCAGTCGCCCGCGTCACGGGTGCGCCGAAGCTCGTCGACGGCCGGCTCTACGTGCCGCTGTCGTCGCTCGAAGAATCGGGCGCCGGCAATCCGGATTATCCGTGCTGCACGTTTCGCGGTGGCGTTGCGGCTTATGACGCCGTCACGGGGAAGCGGCTCTGGAAGAGTTACACGATCGCGCAGGAGCCGATTCCGCGAAAGACCACGTCGAAAGGTACACCGTTGTGGGGGCCGGCGGGCGCAGGCGTATGGTCTTCTCCGACCGTGGATCTGAAACGTCGCGTGGTGTACGTCGCAACAGGCAACGGGTACACTCAGCCCGCGGCCGAAGCATCCGATGCCGTGGTGGCGTTCGACCTCGATTCGGGCCGGCGTCTGTGGATCAAACAGGTGATGGCCGACGATGCGTATGTGCGGGAATGCCCAGGAAAGTACCGGCCGAATGTGCCGAAGGAGAACAAGTCAGAGACGTGTCCGGACGACCTCGGGCCCGACATGGATTTCGGGAATGCGCCGATTCTGCGGACGCTCCCTGACGGCCGATCCGTCATCGTGATCGGACAAAAGGACGGTCATGCATGGGCACTCGATCCCGCCAAGCGGGGAGCGATCGTGTGGAGCCGCCAACTCGGGCTGGGCCTCGACACCGGAGGAGGCGGCATGATGTGGGGCTCGGCGGCCGATGATCGCCTGGCGTATTTTCCCCTGACGCGGGGGGGCACCGGGCTCGGACTGGGTGCGCTGCGGTTGGACACGGGCGAACTGGTGTGGCGAGCGTCGCCACCGGAAGGCGGCGGTGCGCCGGTGACGGTTATTCCCGGCGTCGTCTTTTTCGCCTCAAGCGCGGGGATTGTGTACGCGTATTCGACGGCCGATGGTCAGGCGCTGTGGCAGTTCAATACGTCGCGCGAGTTCGAGACTGTCAACGGCGTCGTAGCGAAGGGCGGGAATATCAACGCGGCTGGACCCGTCGTCGCCGAAGCGATGCTCTTCGTTCCGTCGGGTTATTCCGAGCTTGGCGGCGGTGTGCGTGGCAATGTGCTGCTGGCGTTCGCCCCGCGATCGGTCGATGCGCGATAGGTTTTGTCGCTTGGTCACGGAGACTCTCAATCGCCGAAACAGCCGGTCGGTTGCTTTCGACGAGACCCGCCAATCGGAATCAGCGTACCGATCGCCTCCTGATCGAACAGACGCAGCCGTCGTCAGATCCCGCTACGCATGGACACCGTATCGCGAGGGGTTGAGGCGGGTCCGGAGCGCATCAGTGACAAGTTATGACACGTCGGAGACCTCAAGTTCGCTTATAGTCCCTCGCATCCACGCTCGGTAGCCTCGGCCGCGTCGCTCAGACGCTCAGGTTGATTGCTGGAGGAACCACCCATGAAGAGCTGCATTACGCTTTCGCGTTTACGCAGCTGGTCCAACCAGTTCAGTTGGGGCGTACTGTTCGTCACACTCATCACGCCATCCGTTGTTGGGTGTGGGCGAAACACGTCACTCTCGGCACAGGGTGGCGGTCAGGCACCCGCGCAGCTCCGCGACCGGACTCGCGACAATCCCACATGGCAATGGAACGATGAGCAGTTGGCGCAGTTCTGGACGCGCCTCAATGTCGGACGCAGTCTGAAGCCACGATCATGGCCAAACGGCGCAGCGGTCGCGGTCGCGCTCTCCTTCGATTACCAGATGGGCACGATTTACGAGCAGAGTCCTGCTGCCAGCACCAATACCAACAGCATGTATGACGGGCGCGTAGGCCTCCCGAGGATTCTCACAGTCCTCGAGAAGCATCGCGTTCCGGCGACGTTCTTCACGACCGGAATCACAGCCAAGTTGTACCCTGAGACGATCAAAGAAATTCTGGCCAGCGGTCGCCACGAAGTGGGCGTCCACGGATGGGTTCACGAGCCTAATACTCAAGTGCCTGCAGACGATGAGCGTCGGCTCCTCGCGAAGGCGCTCGATACCCTCGAGTCGATCGTCGGCAAACGACCGGTCGGCTACCGGTCGCCGTCTTGGCAGTTCAGTAACGTAACAGTCGATCTGCTCCGCGACTTCCACCTGCTATACGACAGCGGCATGATGGGCGACGACGATCCGTACGAAGTGATCGTCGACGGCAAACCGAGCGGGCTCGTCGAGATTCCGGTGGAATGGTTGCGCGATGACGCGATGTATTATCCGCGGCAGAATCCGCACAGCCCCGATGATCTGTATGCGGTGCTAAAGGCTGAGTTCGACAAGGCGTACGAGGAACATGGCCTTTTTCAAGTCACGATGCATCCACGCATTTCCGGTCATCGCTCGCGGGCGGCCATGCTGGATCGCCTGATTACGTACATTGAGGGACATAAAGGCGTATGGTTTGCGACTCATGAACAAGTCGCCCGGTACGTTCACTCTGCCGGCGGGCTGAAGACCGAATAATCGGCGAAGGAGACCGCATGTGCGGTAAGCGACGACAATTCGCGGGAACGCTCTTCGCGCTTCTGATCGCGCTCAGGCTCATGCCCGTGGGAAGTGGCGTCGCATATGGCCAGGTCGGAGCAAGCCTGGGCGGCAGCGTAACCGACGACAGCGGGGGCATCCTGCCGGGTGCGACGGTCAGCGTCACGAACACGCTCAACGGCACCACACACGTGCTTGTCACCGGAACCGCCGGTGAGTACCGGGCGATCGGCCTGTCGCCGGCGCCGTACACTGTGAAAGCCGAGCTTGCCGGTTTTTCCCCACAGACGCGGACGATCACGCTGACGGTCGGAGCGAGCGCGACGCTCGACTTCAAGCTTGGCCTCGCGGGAATTGCAGAAAGCGTGAACGTGGTCAGTGAAGCTCCACTCGTCGAAACCGCCCGAGCCGCACCGACATCCGCAGTGTTGGCCGATCAAATCAGCGCACTGCCCGTGCTCGATCGAAACTTCCTCGTGCTTGCCCAGACGCTCCCCGGGTCTGCGCCGCTCACAGCCGGCAGCACCACGTTTGCCACGACGAAGTTCGGAGGCCCGGCGGACCAGCGGAATGGTTACACCACGGTCATTGATGGCGGCAGCATCGATGACGCGACCTGGGGCAGTCCGGTCGTGAACGTCAGCCAGGACGCCGTCCAAGAATTCAAGGTATTTCGAAACCAGTTCGACGCTCAGTACGGGGCGGCGCTCAATGCAGTCGTGACGGTGGCGACGAAATCGGGCGGAAACCTGTTCAGCGGTAGTGGATACTACTTCGGGCGTGACGACAGTCTCGACAGCCGGAATGTCTTCGCCACGACGAAACCGCCATTCAATCAAACGCGTGCGGGCGGATCGTTCGGCGGGCCGATCGTCCAGAACAGGACTCATTTCTTCGGCGCATTCGAAGACTTGGTCGTGAACAACAGCTCGATTGTCTCGCTTCCGACGAGCAACCCGTTTGCGTCGCTGGAAAACGGGATCTATCCGATTCCGTCGCGCGAAAAACTAGCCGACTTCAAGATCGATCACCAGGCGCCCGGTCACCACGCGCTCACGTTTCGTTATGCATACGACAACAACACGATCGCGTCGGCCCACGTGCCGGTGCACGACGTCCAAGGGCTGTCATTAGGCACCGGCAATACCGATTCCAAGATCATCGCACACAGCGTGCTTGGTCAGGATAACTGGGTGGTCTCGGACCGTGCCGTGAACTCCGTCCGCCTGCACTATTTCAGGGACTATCTCGCCACACTGCCCGACAGCACGACCATGTCGGTTTCGAGGCCGTCGTTTTCGTGGGGTCAGTCGACGATCGCGCCTCAGATTTACGATCGGTGGAACTTCTCGGTCAACGAGACCTTCTACTGGAACCTCGCGTCTCACAGTTTCAAAATTGGAGCAGATCTCGGGCGCGATGACTTGCCATTCGAGGCGCACTTTTTCGAGAAGGGCGCCTTCGTCTTCGGCACGGATGCACCCTTCGATCCAAACAACCCGAAGACTTGGCCAATTTCGTTTCAGATGGCTTTGCCGGGGTTCTTTGATTACCGGTCGACCCAGTTTGGTCCCTATGCGCAGGACGATTGGCAGCTCACCTCGCGTCTACACATGAATGTGGGCGTTCGCTACGACCTTGATACACATCTTCGCATCAACGATTTCTACACAGACCTGCTGAGTCAGCCGCACTACTCAGTTCTGGGAAGCTTTCGTGGCGCAACTGACGGTGGGACGTATCTGAATACGCTGCAACCTCGTCTCGGCTTGACGTACGACGCCAGAGGCAACGGGTCTGTCGTGATCCGGGGTGGTTGGGGTCGATACGTGGCACGCAATCGTCCCTGGTTCGATACCCGCGCGGAAAACCAGACGCTCAGTTCCTCCGTGTTCATCACGGATCCCGCCGCGCTGCAACATTTTCCCGACATCAACGCCGTGCTCGGCGGTAAGAGCCTGGGGGATTTTGCCGCCACGACGTCCCAGAACATCGGCACGTTAATCCCAGGCGATTTCAAGTTGCCGTCCGGGTACAACACGACGACGGGACTCGAATGGCAGCTGAATCGCGTCACGTCCGTCGATATTGACTACATCAACCAGCTCGGCCGTAATCAGATCGGGATCATCGACGAAAACCAGCCGTCTGCTGGTCCGATCAGCGCTGCGAATCCCCGCCCGGTCAGCCAGTTCGCGCAGGTGGCGGTGTTGCGGAACTATGTCACGAGCCGGTACAACGCGCTTGAAGTCCAGCTGAGAACGCGCGTCCGCGGCGCGAACAGCCTGCAGGTGTCCTACACATATTCACGGCAGCATCTCGAAGGCGTCGATTTTTTCAGCACCTTCAGGAATTTTGGACCTGGCAGAGTTCCGCAGGACGTCGGCGAGCACCCATTGGACACGCCGAACAATCTCTCGGTGTCAGGCTCGACGCGGCTGCCTTGGGACATTCAGCTCAGCGCCATCGTCAAGTGGCTGAGCGCGCCCCCATTTACCGTGAATTCTGGCCTCGATCTAAACGGAGACGGTCTCCGAGACGACACGCCGTTAGGTCTGCCACCGTGGATCGGGCGAGGCGATGTGACGGGGCAGCTGGCGATTCTGAACGGGTTCCGTCAATCTCTCGGTCTGCAACCGGTGGCTGCAACCTTGTTGGATCTCGAGCAGTGGCGCTACTTCACTGTCGATATGCGTGCTACGAAAGCGTTTCCGCTTTCGAATCGGCAACGCCTTGAGGCGTTTCTGGAGACGTTTAATCTAACGAACCACGTGAATCTGATGGGCTACAACGGCAACATCAACACCAATTCTTTCCTGGTTCCGAGCTCCGCGCGCCCAGCGCGGCAGATCCAGTGGGGCGCTCGCTACTCGTTTTAAGGTCACGACGCGCTCATGACGCTGTGCGGGAGGGCATGAACATGTGGCTGCTTCGCATTCGGCCGGTTTTGAGATGGCTCAGTGCCGTATTTGTTCTTCTGACGATCTGCGGCGTGACCGACCGCCGTGCTGACGCCCAGACACCGAAACGCGTCGCGCTCGTCGGCGGCATGCTGCTGACCGGGTACGAGGTCCAGCCGGTCCACCACGCGGCGATCCTGATCGAAGGCAACATGATCGTGGCCGCCGGTCCGGCGTCTGAAATCAAGATCCCAGCCGACGCTCAGATCATCGACTCGAGCGGCCGGACGATGATGCCCGGCCTGATCGAAACGCATGCGCATCTCATCACCCTCGGTCACGGGAACTACGCGACCTGGTTCCCGTGGATCGCGGCACATGGGGGCGATCAGAAGCTGCGGCAGGTGATGGAAACGGCGGCAAAAGAGCTGTTATGGGCCGGCGTCACGACCGCGGTCGATCTAGGCGCACCGCTTCAGCCGAGCCTGGATATCCGCGATCGCATCAACAAAGGACAGATCGTCGGTCCCCACATGCTGATGAGCGGACCATGGATTTCTCGGAACGAGACCGGTGCGATGCAGGAAGGCTTCGGTGGTGTGAATATCACGACGCCTGAGGGGGCCTCGGCACAGGTCGAGAAACTTGCGGCAGCTGGCGTGGACACCATCAAGGCGCACGCCGGCCTGACGCTCGACGACTACAAAGCGATCGTGAAGGCGGCGCACGCGCACGCACTGAAGGTCCAGGCACATGTGTACGCCGAACGCGACACGCGGAACGCGCTCGAGGCCGGGATCGACATCCTGACGCATGTCGGATCGGCCGGGACGGCGCCGCCTTACAGCGTCGACCTGATTCGGGACATCGTGAACGCTGGCCGCCCGGTGGTCGTCACTGCCGCTCACCGGAGCTGGATCTACCCCGACACCGCGGCGTTCCCCGAGCGCCTTCAGAACCCGGTGCTGAAGGAATTGTACCCGCCGGACATCTACGAAGAGATTCAAAACTCACTCAAGAACTGGTGGACGCTCGGGTATTTTGCGCGGACCGATCGCGAGATGTTGTACCGGGAGCGCGGGGTCAAGCAGTTCATCGAATCGGGGGCGGTGATGGGCATGGGCACCGACAGCGGCACGCCGATGAACTTTCACAGCGAATCACTGTGGCGCGAGATCAAAGTCCACGTCGACATGGGAATGACCCCTTCGCGAGCCATCGGCGCGGCGACTCGCGTCAACGCACAGATTATCGGCAAGGGTCGCGAAGCGGGCACCATCGAGCCGGGGAAACATGCTGACATTATCGTCGTCGAGGGCAACCCGCTCTTCGATATCGTCGCGCTGTCGCGCGTCGCGATGGTGATGAAGGACGGTGTTCTGTACAAGAATGCGCCGGCGCCACCGCGGGCGCGCGGCACCAGCAGCGGCCAATGACCGACGGAGCATGTGATGACGAAAACGGTTAAACGCCTTGCCATAACCAGTTGTGTGATCGCTCTGCCTGCGATCGGGGCGGTCGGCTTGCGCGGTCAAGATCCCGACGAGGGCGCTGCGCGCGGTCGTCCATTAGCGGCATATCGGCCGTCGGTTCCGGGCGTGCACGGCCTCGTGACTGCCGGCCATCCACTCGCCGCGATGGCCGGCCTGCAGGTCCTCACGAAGGGCGGTAACGCGGTCGATGCGGCCATCGCCGTCGCGACGACGCTGAACATGATGGAACCGCAGATGAACGGCATCGGCGGCAACGGCTTTATGACGATTTACGACAAGAAGAGCGGACGAGTGTATTCGCTGTCGATGGCAGGCGCCGCACCAAAAGCGATTAGGGCGGAGGAGATGACGCCGGAGACGCTCGACTGGGGCGTCAAGGCAGGTATCGTGCCGGGCAACTTCGGCGGGTACCTGGTTGCGCTCGAACGCTTCGGCACGATGAGTCTCAAAGAGGTGTCGGCCTCCGCAATCGACTATGCGGCGCACGGGTATCCGATCGACCCATCGCTCGCCACGGGCATCGCGCGCGCCTCCAAACGGCTCGCGGCGTTTCCGACGACGGCGGCGGTGTTTCTGCCGAACGGCCGCGTACCCGAGCCCGGCGAGCTGTTCCGCAACCCTGGCCTGGCCGCGACGCTCCAGAAAACCGTCGACGCCGAGCAGGCGGCCCTTCGGCAACAGAAACCGCGCGCCGCGGCGATTGAAGCGGCGTTCGACCGGTTTTACAAGGGTGACATCGCGCAGGAATTCGACCGTTTCTTCAAGGCTAACGGGGGTGTGCTGACAGCGGCGGACATGGCCGCGTACCGGCCTGCATGGCAGGAACCGGTGCATGTGACGTATCGCGGGTACGACGTCTACAGCAACCCGTCGACTTCGCGCGGTGGCGTCGAACTCGCGATGCAGCTCAATCTGGTCGAAGGGTTTGATTTGCCGCACATGAAGCCGAACAGCCCTGAAGCGTTGCATCTGCTGATCGAAGCGATCAAGGTCGCGAAGACCGACGTGTACCAGTACGTTGGCGATCCGAAGTTTACGCAGATCCCGATGGCCGGTCTGCTGTCGAAGACGTACGCCGAATCGCGACGGAAACTGATCCAGTCGCAAAAGGCGATCGTGTATCCAGACCCAGGCAATCCCAAAGCGGCCACTGCGGCGACGGCAGGTCTTGCGGCGCTCGTGTCGGTCCCGCCGACAGTCGGGCGCTTCCCGGAGGAGTACGAACCGGAGTACGACACAACGAGCTTCTCGATCGTCGACCAGTTCGGCAACGCGGTGGCCTGTACGCCCACGCTCGGTGGCGGCTTCGGCGCAGGGGTAGTCGTGGGCGACACGGGTTTGCTGCTGAACAATGGCATCCGACTCGGATCGACCTCGCCCTATCCCGACAACGTGAACTATGTCCGCGGCGGCCAGATCCCGCTGTTGAACAACTCGCCGACGATCGTGTTGAAGGACGGCAAGGTCGCGATGGTATTCGGATCACCCGGTGGCGAAACGATTGGCCAGACTGAGTTCCAGATGCTCGTGAACGTCGTCGACTTCCACATGCCGGCCCAGCAGGCCGTGGAGAATCCACGGTTTGCGCTGGCCGCGAAGCCGAATTTCTACAAGCCGGGCGCGGCGATCGCCATCACGATGGAGGATCGCGTGCCGCCGGCGACGGTTCGCACGCTGGAGCAGTGGGGGCACGAGGTGCACACGACCTCCGATTTCACGGCCGCGGTCGGCGGCATGCAGGCGATCGTCGTCGATCTCCAGAAGGGCACGATGCTCGCCGGCGCGGATCCGCGTCGGACCGGTTACGCAGTGGGATGGTAGGGGACGGCATGAAGCAGCTACTGGTTGCAACGGTGGCCGCCGGGTTTCTGTCAGGTGCGGTCACTGCCCAAAAACCCATCACGCCGGTCGAGTGGCCGTTCTACGGCGGCGATCAAGGCGGCATGAAGTACTCGCCGGCCGATCAGATCAATCGTGGCAACGTGTCGCGGTTGACATTGGCGTGGGAATGGAAGACGGGCGAAAAGCGGTTATCGGAGTTCGCCACGCAGCCGGGCGCATTCGAGAACACGCCCCTGATGATCGGCAACGTGTTGTACTTCAGCACTCCGTACAACCGGACGGTGGCGCTCGACGCCGACACGGGGCGCGAGCTGTGGTCGTTCGATCCGAAGGCGTACGAGGACGGCATGCCGTCGAGCGGCCAGGGATTCGTCCACCGCGGCGTCGCCGCGTGGCGCGATGGCGAGAAGCTGCGAATCTTTTTGAACAGCCGGTACCACCTGTTCTGCCTCGACGCGAAGACGGGGCAGCTCGTCGAATCCTTCGGCCGGAGCGGGTCGATCGACCTTGGAGAAGGTCTGCTGTGGCCGATCAATAAGAAGCATTACGCGAATACGTCTCCGCCGGTTGTTTACAAAGACCTGGTGATCCTCGGCAGCGGCGTCGGCGATCGGCTCACGTACAAGCACGATCCGCCAGGCGATGTGCGCGCGTTCAATGCGCGGACCGGCATGGTTGCATGGACGTTTCACACGATCGCGCAACCGGGGGAGTTTGGTGCCGACACTTGGACCAACGGAGGCAACGCGTTCACCGGCCACGTCAACGTATGGCCACCATTCACCATCGACGAGCGGCGCGGCCTCGTGTACCTGCCGGTTACGACGCCGAGCAACGACTACTACGGCGGACGCCGCCTGGGGAACGCGCTCTTCGCCGATTCGCTGGTCTGCCTCGACGCGGCGACCGGTCAGCGAAAGTGGCACTTCCAGCTCGTTCACCACGGCCTGTGGGACTACGACCCGCCGGCGCCGCCGAACCTCGTCACGATTACGGTCAATAACCGAAGAATCGACGCCGTCGTCCAGCTGACAAAGCAGGGATGGGCGTTCGTGTTCGATCGCGTAACGGGTCAGCCCGTGTGGCCGATCGAGGAACGGCCTGTCCCACAATCGGACGTGCCGGGCGAGCAGACGTCGCCGACGCAACCGTTCCCAACCAAGCCGCCGGCGTTCACGGTCCAGGGTGTGACGCTCGAGGACGCCTTCGATCTCACGCCGGAGTTGAAGGCCGAAGCGCGGGCGGTCATGAGCAAATACCGCTTGGGTCCGATCTACACTCCCCCGTCGATGGAGGGCACCGTGACACTCCCGGGCGTCTGGGGCGGCGCCGACTGGGGTGGCGGAGCTTTCGATCCCGCAACGGACATGCTTTACGTGAAGTCAGTCGTCTCTGGCGCCATCAACCGCATTCAGAAGTTCGATGTGGCGAATGCCGGCGCCCGCGCGGGCGAAGTGGACGCGGAATATGTGAATCGCGGCCTCCCGACTGGCTTCCACGGCACGTTGCCACTCTTCAAACCGCCGTACGCGCGGCTGACCGCCCTTGACCTCAACAATGGAACGATTGCGTGGAGCGTGCCGTTCGGCGACAATCCGGCGCTCCGCGAGGAACTGACTCGCCTGGGCATCGAGGCGCCGGAGAAACTCGGTGTGTTCGGCCCCGCCGGTGCAGTCGTCACCAAAGGCGGTCTGATCTTCATCGGTGGCGGCGATCGCGCGTTCCATGCGGTGGACACGCGGAACGGACAGGACCTCTGGACCGCACCGACGCGCGAGACGACCGGGACCCCGATGACATATGTGACACGGTCGGGCCGTCAATTCGCCGTCATTGCCACGGGCCGGGGTGAAGACGCGGCGCTTGTCGCATTCGCCCTCACGGGCGGCGTCCCGCTGAGCCATTCGGTGGACCGCAAAGATCGGCCTTGAACATCCGGAAGGGAAGCCATGCGCTCACGATCCGTGTCGGTGTTCATTGCGGGACTCGTAATGGGCGTTGCCGTGGCTGCCCGGGCGCAGGAAGCATCGATTACCGGGACGGTGACGGACGAAACAAAGGCGCTTCTGCCCGGTTCGACCGTCACCGCGACGAATCTCGCCGCAGGGACGGAGGTGATCGCGGTCGCGGATGCGCGCGGTGAATATCGACTCCTGCAGCTGCCGCCCGGCCATTACAAGGTGCAGGCCGCACTGCAGGGTTTCTCGACAACGATGCTCCCTGACCTCGAACTGCTGGTTGGGCAGAACGTCACGTTGCCGCTCGTGCTGAAAATCGCCCAGGTCAGCGAGACCGTGACCGTCAGTACCGAAGTGCCGTTTGTAGACACCGCCTCGTCGCAGGTGACGGGCAACGTGAATCCGCGACAAATGGAGGAACTGCCGCTGCAGGGTCGAAACTGGATGGAGCTGTCGAAGATGGTGAAGGGGATTACGACGAATGTGATCTCGATTGACCCCGGCGTCCCCGCCGACTTCTTTCAGCTCAATCTGGATGGTCAGCAGGTCACGCAGAAGATCTCGAGCGGATTTGGTCAGCCGCATTTCAGCCGGGAGGCTATCGCCGAGTTCCAGATCGTCACCAACGCGTTCGATATCACCCAGGGACGATCGGCCGGCATCGAGGTACAAGCCGTCTCCCGGTCCGGGACGAATCTCACCCAGGGGAGTGCGTACGGCTTCTTCCGCGATAGCGTTTTGAACTCGCCTGACGCCATCACCCATTCGTTATTGCCGTATGAGAACCAGCAACTCGGTGGATCGCTGGGCGGTCCAATCGTCAAGGATAAGCTGCACTACTTCGGATCATACGAATACGAGCGCGAGCCTGGCACGACCTTCTCCGCCCCCGCTGCCTTGCCGGGCGAGAGCTTTTCGATCCCATACAAAAACACGCAAAACAGCTATCTGGCGCGCCTCGACGACCAAATGTCCGCGAAAAACCGTCTGACCGTGCGCGGCACGCGCTGGGACTGGTCGAATCCCTTCGTATTGAATGCCGGTGGCGCACCGTCGAACGCATCGTCACAGACGAAGGACTCGACGAACGTTGTGGGGACATGGTCTACCGTGCTCTCGGACACCAAAGTCCAGCAGGTGCAACTCGGATATAACAACTTTCAGTGGTCGAATCAGGGGCTTGCACAAGTCGGCAACTCATTCGAATACGATTTCCCCGGCCTTACGCTCGGTAAACCGTACAACTATCCGCAGTGGCTCTACCAGAACTACACGGAAGCCCGTTATGACTTGTCCTGGCACCGGACTCGGCACGACATGAAGATCGGTGGCGAGTTCGTGTACGCGCACGTGTCGGCGCTCTGGTATCTCGAGCGTGAAGGCCGGATGATCTTCACGTCACTGCCGTCGGACATCACGTCCCGCGTTCCGGAGGGCGATCCGTACGATGTTTCGCAATGGAACCTCGCGGGGCTGGATCCGCTTGTGCAGCGGTTCGAAAGAAACTACAACCAGAATGGGTGGACGCTCAGCGTACCCGGTCCGACCTGGGCCGTCTGGTGGGGCGACAACTGGCGAGTGGCGCCGACGGTCACGGTGAACTTCGGCGTGCGATGGGACGATGCCTGGAACGTGGCGTCGACTCCCGGGACGATTCCAAACATCATCCTGATCAACAACGGGTCGGCCGCGGCGGTGACGAACATTCCGGACCTCGGACCTGGTGATTTTGGCTACAAAAACAACATTCGCGACAACGTGAATATCGCTCCCAGGGGCGGTTTTGCGTGGAACGTGCGCGGGACGAACAACTTCGTGGTTCGTGGCGGCAGCGGGTTGTATTTTGCGCTTCCGCAGACGCAGTACACGTATAGCCCACAGCTCTACAGCAACATGATCACGGCGTCATTTCCGAACGACGGCAAACCGGGTTTCATCAGCGATCCAACCCGCGGCGTGACGACGTACGCACAAGCGTTGGCCGCGGCGCCACCACAGGCAGCGCGCATATTCAGTCCCGATTTTCGCGATCCGTACACGTGGCAGAGCAGTCTCGGCTTCCAGAAGCAGCTCGGAAGTGTCACGGGCATCGATGTCGATCTGATTCATTTCAACGAGTACCGCGATCTACGCACGGTCGACCCAAACCTGTTCTACGATCCCACGACCGGATACAACAAGAATCCGTCGCTCGGTCGGCCAAATCCGGCGTACGGACAAATCGTTTATTTTGTGAGCACCGGCCGACAGGACTATACGGCTCTGTCCACATCGCTCAATCGCCGGCTCCAGCATCGTCTGCAGGGCGGCATTACCGAGACATGGATGTTCAGCATGCACGACGACGGTACCCCGTCGCTGACGAATCCAAGTGCGAACAATCAATTCGATTACCTTCAGGGTGAATATGCGACGTCGACGACGTTTCAACGCAACACGATCCGAGGTTGGGCGGTATATCAATTGCCGTTGGCGTTTACTGTGAGCCTGTCGTACGCGTACGGATCCGGCAATCGTTATGCCGCCAGCATACCGGTCGCCGTGTGGGGAAAACCGGGCACGAACCGAATCAATCTGACCGCCACCGGTGGTCCGACAAACGCGATCACGATTCCCTCGGCCATCCTTGACCGATGGGAGGGCCCCAGCGTGATCGCCTCTGGTGCGATCATCCCCCGTGATGCGCTCGATGGCACGTCCTATCAGCGCTTGGACCTTCGTCTGACGAAGGACGTTCCACTCGCGCCTCGGGTCCGTATCTCGTTGATCGGCGAGGTGTATAACGTTTTCAACCACGAGAATTACACGGCCTTCAACACTCAGCTCAGCGCGACGAGCGTGGCGACCACGGCCAAGTTCGGGCAGCCTTCGGCCGCCGACATTTCGCGGCAGGGTCAATTAGCGTTCCGCCTCGGGTGGGACTGATGAGATGAGGCGGTGTCTGGCCGCTGCGATCGTCGTCGGAGGCAGAGTGCCGGTGTCGGCGCAAGATGGCGCGTTGCTGTTCAGCGAGCAGCGAAGTGTGCGACGGCAAAAGACCGAAAGCGCCAACGCTGTTATGGTTTGTGTCCTGCGATCGCGAGCTCGACGAACATGTCATCATCGTCCGGCAGGGCATCGGCGCGATGCCTTCATGCTCGGGTGACTAGATGAGCGACGCAGAGATCGAGCTGATGCCGCTATATCTGAAGACGCTCTCGTCACAGGCCGTGTAGATCGATTTCTCGACCGAGAACGGACGTCTTGTCCGGT
>JBPYEE010000267.1:0-5949 GCA_051985095.1 Vicinamibacterales bacterium
GGACGGGCACGCGTTCGCCGACGCGGTTGCCATCATCGACGTGTTTTGCCTGCTCGCCGATGAGACCGCGCGCGGCAAGGTTGCCGTTGCGGTCGCGAAGTTGGCGCCGGTGATCACGTCGACAAGATGGGAGCAGGGCGACGAACGAGTCAGCGTCGTCGCCCTGGCTGAACGTCGACGAAGCGCCAGCTGCCTGCGCGTCGGCAAAAGATCCTCTACCGTGCCGCTGCTGGCGGCCGCTCGACATCGACAACGCGACGGTCAGGAGCGGTCGGCGGACGCGTACGTGTTCGGCAAGCCGATCGGGCAGAAGCGCGGCAACAGCACGAAGAAGGCGCGGACGAACGCGCTCGAGAAGGCCAGGCGGCCGGCGTGCCGTTGCAGCTCGTCCGCAACTGGCTCGGGCACGCGAACGTATCGCAGATGTCGACGTACCTCGCCGCAAACAACGAGTGGGTCGAGGCTGACATGGATGCGTCGCTTCGAGGCGCACGAGGCATCCCAAAAGCCGATTGCATAACAACTCGGAACGACGGGGCCCAAACGGCGGCGACCGGATTTGACGCCGGACGACAGACCACGGAGAATGCTGACGGCATGCGAACGGACGTCGACTCCGATCAGCTTTTTTATTACGGTGTCCCGGGTTCGATCCCCGGGGGGGCCATCAGCTGCCCCTGTTCATGACCAAAGACGCGGTTCGGCAAGTCCTCGTCGTTGAAGACGACGTGTCGGTTCGCCGCCCGTTGGTAAAGTTCCTGGAGATGCACGGCTTCGCCGTCGTGACGGCGGAGACCTCCGACGAGGGACTCGACCAACTGCAGAAACATCGCCTCGTGGCCGCCGTGATCGATCTCCGGCTGCGACGCGGGTCGGGAAGGGATGTGGTCATGGCCACGCCGACCGACGTGCCGGTGATCATTTTCTCGGGTGTGCCATCGGAATCGGCCGAACTCGAGCGCGTGCGGCCGCGCACGCGCCTGATCGAAAAACCGTACTCGCTCGTCCTGCTCGTCGAGAACCTCGAGGAGATGCTCGCCGAGTCGGGCTCCAACTTCAACGCGCATCATTAGGGAGGCGTCCGCATGATCCGTCGTGCTTTTCTCAGCCGATTCCCTGCGCTGGCCCTCGTGCAGGCGCCCTCGGCACCTGCGCCGCGTGCATGGATGCCTGTGCGGCATTCTGCGGACGATTGGCTCGACGACAACGCCGCCAAGCACCGGAACCTGCTCGACACCTTCAGCGCGGAACATTTCGCGGACGCCCTGTTGTTCTCGGGCAATCTCTTCGAGACGAATCAGGCCGCGTATGACATCGCGTTCAAGGACATGTCCGTGTTGCTCGTGGTGCGCCACAACACCACGCCCTTTGGCTATAACGATGCGATGTGGGCGCGGTACGGCAAGCACTTCTCGCAGCGGATGGGATGGGTCGATCCGAAGACGCACGAGGCGCCGACGGCAAACGTCTACACGCAGCGCTTTGCCGCCCTGGCGAAGAACGGACTGCAGCTGGCGGTCTGCCAGCGCACGACGCGTGCATACGTGAGCGTCATTGCCCGCGAGACCGGCGCGTCGGCGGACGACGTCTACAAAGAGCTGACGTCGAACCTCGTGATCCCCGGGCGCATTGTGCCGGCAGGGGTGATCACCGTGACTCGCGCCCAGGAACGCGGGTATACCCTGGTGACGGTGGGTTAGCGCTACAGAATCTTCATCCCCAGGGCCGACAACGCGAGCTCGGTGCCGAGTTGCGCTGTGGTGTTCTGGATGTCGAGCGTTGGGTTGACCTCGACGAGATCGAGCGACGTCAGCAGCCCCGAATCCGCAATGATCTCCATCACCATGTGCGCCTCGCGGTAGTCGAGGCCCCCTTTGACCGGCGTGCCCACACCCGGCGCGATCATCGGATCACACACGTCCATGTCGAACGACACGTGGACGCCCGCGGTGCCGTTGCCGGCGAGATTCACCGCCTGCTCGATGATCGACGCGATGCCCTGCCGGTCGATGTCCTTCATCGTGAAGACGTGAATGTGCGAATCGCGGACGAGAATCTTCTCGCGATCGTCGAGGTTGCGGACGCCGATGAGGACGGTATGGGCCGGCAGGACTTTCGGCGACACATTCCCGATCCTCGCGAGCTCGGCTGGCTCGGGGCCGAGCAGCGCGGCGAGCGGCATCCCGTGCACGTTCCCCGACGTGGTTGTGGCCGGTGTGTTCATGTCGCCGTGGGCGTCCACCCAGATGAGCCCGACCGGCAGCGCCTTCGTCTTCTTTGCCCAGTCGGCGGCGGCGGCGACGGAACCGGCGGCCAGGCTGTGATCGCCGCCGAGCACGATCGGCATGGCGCCCTCATCGAGTGTGGCGAGCGCCGTCTGATAAAGCTTCTGGCAGACCCGGGCGATGTCGCGAATGTACTTTTTGAGCTCGTCCCGCTGGTCCTGCGTTTCGGGGATCGGCGTCGGCAGGTCCCCTTTATCGACGACCGTGTGACCCAGCGTCGTAATGCGTTCGCCGAGCCCGGCGATGCGGAACGCCGATGGCCCCATGTCCACGCCGCGCCGGTTGCCGCCCAGATCGAGCGGCACGCCAATGATGTGGACGCTCTTCACCGCAGCTTCACGGTCACCGACATGCCTTCGCTCCCCGGCGAGAGGATCGTCGTGAAGAGGTTGGGATTGTGTTCGATGGCGTCGAGAAAGTCGCCCATCTCCGTCCGTTTGTTGACGACGTTGTGCGCGAGGAAGAGGCCCCGCGGCCGCAACCGGGGGACCACCAGATCGAGAAATCGCTTGTAGTCGCGCTTCCAGGCGTCGAGAAAGACGAAATCGAGATCGCCCGACAGTTTCGGAATCTGCTGGAAGGCGTCGCCCGAGATGACGGTGACGGTCGCCGCCAGCCCCGCGCGTCGGACGTTGTCGACAGCCTGTTTCGCACGCGCCGGGTCGTTTTCGATGCTCGTGAGATGGCCGCCGGTTTCGCGCAGGCCGAGGCCGATCCAGATCGCGCTGTAGCCGTACGCGCCGCCGATTTCGAGCGCGCGGCCGGCACCAGTCGCCAGCGCCATGGCCCGCAGGAAACGGCCGTCCTCCTCGGACACCGAGAGCTGGTCGCGGTCGATCTTCCGGATATCGGCCAGAACCCGTTGCGGGTCGGCCGCCTGCGCGAGCGCGGACGAGGCGCCGGACGCCAGCAGCCACAGCAACAGCAGCGGGCGCACGATGGCTGCCCGGGGACCGACCCGCGTCATGCCGATAGCCACTCGGTGACCCTGCGCGCGGTTGCGCGGCCGTCGGCGATACAGTCGGGGATGCCGGTGCCCCGGAACCCGCTGCCGGTCAGAAACAGACCCTCGTGCCTCAGGATACCCCCTTCGATCGCGGCCAGTCGGTCGAGGTGCCCGACTTCATGCTGTGCGTTGGCGCGTGGCCATCTGAAGACGCGAGTGAACAGGGGAGTGCCGGCGATGCCGAGCAGCGGCGCAAGCGCCCGCATCGATCGCGCGACGAGGTCGGCGTCGGTCAACTCCAGTGCCTGCGGATCGCGCGCGCCGCCGACGAACGTGCGGAGCAGCACGTGCTGATCGTCGGGCGCCCGGTGCGGCCATTTGGACGAGAGCCACGTTCCGGCCATGATGCCGCTGTTCTCGACACGCGGGACGACGAAGCCGGAGCCCGTCAGCGGATGCGCGACGGCCTCGCGCCGGAAGGCCAGCGCGACGGTGGCGGCCGAGGCATAGTTGATGGCGGCGCACGCACGCGCCAGCTCGGCATCGAGCTCCTTGACGAGCGCCGACGTGACGTAGGCGGGCGTCGCCAGGACTACTGCGCGCGCGCTGATCGGTGGACCGCTCGATCGCACGACCTGAAACGGTCCCGGCCCGCCGACGCCGATCACGTCGCTGTTCAGGCAGAGCGTGCCGGACGGCAGCGCGCCGACAATGGCGCGCACGAGCTCGCTCAGGCCACCCGGCAGCGACTTGAAGGCGCCGTCGGCCTGCCGGCCTGCCGCGTGGCGCGCCGATGGCTGATTGAAGGCGCGAAGCAGGCTGCCGTGGGTGCGTTCCGCGTCGACGAAGCGCGGAAAGAGCGCGCGGATCGACAATCGATCCACGTCGCCGGCGTGAATGCCCGCCAGCAGGGGTTCGGCCAGATACGTTGCGGCCTCCCGTCCGAAGCGCCGAGTCATGAAGGACCCGATTGACTCGTCGTCGTCGCTTTTCCTGGGCGGGACGAAGAGCTCCGCGCCCATCCGGACTTTGCCGGGCCACGAAAAGAGCCCCGTCCGCAGGAACGGCCCGACGCGCGTCGGAATGCCCAGCACTGAGGCTGCTGGCAGTGGATGGAGTCGGCCGCCGCGCTGGATGTAGGCAATCCGGGGGGGCTTCGTCGAGATGAGGCGGCCGCCGACTCCGAGCTCCTCGCACAACGCGATGCCGTCGGGCTTTTGAATCAGCAGCGCGTCAGGTCCGCCATCGATCACGAAGCCGTCGACTTCTTCGCTGAGGATCACACCGCCGGCGCGCGACGCCCGTTCCAGAAGGACGAACGACACGCCGCGGCGAGACAGCTCGTACGCGGTCGCGAGACCGGCGATGCCGCCGCCGACAATCGCGACATCGGTCATCGGATCGAGCGTACCAAATCTTCGAGCATCGCGATGAAAGTCGGCGAGGTATTCAACGATTCGGTCCGGCGCAGCGTGGTCGAGAACTCGCGCGCGGTCCGCGCCGCCTGGACGTCGATGTCGAACAGTATCTCCGTGTGATCGCAGACGAAGCCGATCGGCGCGACGAGAAATTTGCGGACACCCTTGCCGGACTGCTCGTCGATCAGCGCGGCGATGTCGGGGCCGATCCACGGTTCGGGCGTCCGTCCGGCGCTTTGATACGCGCGCGCATAGGTCGCCAGGCCGACCCGCGCAGCGACTGCCGCCGCCGTCGCCGCCACTTCGTCCGCATACGTATCACCTGCCGCGCTGACGCGCGTCGGCAGGCTGTGAGCAGTGAACACGACCAGCTCGTCTGCGCGCGGCGCGGCGGCGCGGACCCGCTCGGCGAATGCCTCGATGAGCAGCGGATGTGCATGATACGAGTGCACCGGGTCCAGCGTCATGCCGGGGCGAAGCGCCGCCTGCGCCGCGTCGATGTACTTCAGGACGCTCAGTGTCGAGAATTGCGGGGCGAGCGGAATGCCGACGACCCGCGTGACCCCACGCGAGGCGAGCTCCGCGATCGCGTCGCGGATGAACGGCTTCCAGTTGCGCATGCCCACGGCGACTGGCATCGACGCGCCGAGCTTCGCGCGCAGCGCGTCGGCCTGCGCGAAGGTGAGATCGGTCAGCGGCGACCGCCCGCCAATCGCCTCGTAGTTGTGCCGCATTTCGGCAACCAGCTCGGGCGAGGCCGGCCGGCCGCCGCGCACCAGCGCCAGATACTCCGGCATGTCGTCGACCGACGAGGGCGTGCCGTGCGCCATCAGCAGCACACCGGTCATCGTCGTGTCTTCTGATGCACGTAGCGCGCGAGCGCCTGCACGTGTTCGACCGGCGTGCCGGGCAGAATCCCATGCCCGAGATTGAAGATGTGGCCCGCGCGACCGCCGGCGCGTGCCAGCACATCGTCGGTGGCGGCAAATACGCGCTCGAGTGGACCGAGCAGCACCGTCGGATCGAGGTTGCCCTGGACGGCGCGGTTGGCCCCGATCTGGTTCCACGCCTCATCGAGCGGCGTGCGCCAGTCGACGCCGATGACGTCGCCGCCCGCATCGCGCAACTCGCGCAGAATGCTGGCGGTGCCGACGCCGAAGTGAATGGTCGGCACGCCGGTCGGCGCGACGATCTCGAAAATGCGGCGCGTGTGCGGGAGGATGAACTCCCGGTAGTCCGCGGCGTTCAGCGCGCCCACCCACGAATCGAACAGCTGGACGGCGTCGACGCCCGCTTCGAC
>JBPYEE010000268.1:0-7999 GCA_051985095.1 Vicinamibacterales bacterium
GAGGCAAATCTGCAAGCGGCGCAGGCGGCGCTCGAAGCCGCCGACGCGCAGCTCCGGAAGAACGTCGTCGACGCCGAAGGGCCTGACGCCGAGTTCGCGCGCCGCGCGTACGAACGCGCCGAAGTCCTCTTTTCGCAGCAGCTCATCCCGCAGTCCTCGCTCGACGATGCTCACAGCGCGGTTGACGTCGCGGAGAACCGGAAGCGCAGCGCGCAGGCGCAGCTCGCGATCAGCCAGGCGAAGGTCACCGAAGCTCGCGCGCAGGTGGCGCAGGCGAAGGCGGCAGCCGATCGCGCCGCCGAGGATCTCGCCAACGCGACGCTGCGCGCCCCGATCGACGGCACGGTGCTGACGCGCGACGTCGAGATCGGCAGCCCGGTGTCCTCGATTCTGAATCTTGGCGCCAACGGCACGCTGGTCATGACGCTCGGCGACATTCGGCAGGTGTTCGTGCGCGGCAGGGTCGATGAAGCCGACATCGGCCGCGTCCGCCTCGGTCAGCCTGCACGGATTCGCGTCGAGACCTTCAAGGACAAGGTATTCGATGGCCGCGTGACGCAGATTTCGCCGATGGGCGTCGAAAAGGACAACGTGACGAACTTCGAGGTCAAGGTCTCGATCGACAACCCCGGCAAGGAACTCAAGGCCAACATGACCGCCAATGCCGAGATCGTGCTCGAGGAGCACCCGAACTCGGTGATCGTGCCCGAAGCGGCCATCACCTACGATGCCCAGAAAAATGCGTTTGTCGATCTGGTCGTGGCGGGCGCCAAAAACGGGCGCCGGAAAACGGCCGTCAGAGTCGGCGTCGGGAACGGCACGAAGATCCAGGTGCTCGAGGGCCTCAGGGCCGGCGACAAAGTGATCACGACGAGCTGACCATGCGCGAAGCCGTCGTGCAATCGCTGCAGAACCTGCGCGCCAACAAGCTGCGCAGCTGTCTGACGATGTTCGGCATCCTCTGGGGAATGGTCTCGGTCGTCGTGCTCTCGGCGACGGGCGAGGGGTTTCGTCGCGGCAACGAGAAGGTGCTGCGGGAGCTCGGCAAGAACATCGGGATTGTCTGGGGCGGCCGCACGAGCCTGCAGGCGGGCGGCGAGCGCGCCGGCCGCGAGATCCAGCTGACCGTCGATGACGCCCGCGCCATCGCCGCCGAGTCCTCGATGGTCGCCGTGGTCAGCCCTGAACTGCAGCGCAGCGGGGTCAAGGTGAAGTCCGCGTACAACGCTGCGACCGTGCAGGTGACCGGGATCGAGCCGCAGTACCAGGAGATCCGGACGATCGAGCTCGAATATGGCCGCAACTTTGCGTTTCAGGACGAGGCCCAGGTCGCACGCGTGGCCATTGTCGGATTCGATATGGCGGAGCAGTTGTTCGGCAAGCGGCACATCCTGAACGAGCCGATCACCCTCGACGGCGTGCCCTACACCGTGGTCGGCAAAATCCGGAAAAAGAACCAGGACAGCAATTACAGTGGCCCCGACAACAGCAAGATTTTCGTGCCGTTTGCAGCCATGTCGCGCGATCTGCCGCGCCGCGACGCCGCGCCGGGCGTGTTGTCGGACATCATCGTCGCGCCGAAGGACGCGGTGGTCGCCAATCTCCCGCACGTACTCGACGAGCGCAGCGGTCGCATCGAGGACATCAACTGGCCCCTCGAGCGCAACGTCCGCGCAATTCTGGCGCGGCGGCACAGGTTCGACCCCGACGACCGGCAAGCGGTCACGATGTGGGACACCTCGCTCGAGACGCTGATGTTCGGACGGATGATCGCGAACATGAAACTGTTCTTTTCCGTTGTCGGCATCGTGACGCTCGCGCTCGGCGGCATCGGCGTCATGAACATCATGTTGATCGCCGTCAAGGAGCGAACCCGCGAAATCGGCATCCGCAAGGCGCTCGGCGCGACGACGCGTGTGATCGAGCGCCAGTTCTTCCTCGAAGGGATGTTCCTGACGCTGCTGAGCGGCGGTGCCGGGATGGCCTTCGCGCTGGCCCTGTGCCGGCTCGTCAACCTGGCTCCCATGCCCGACCGCTTCGCCGGCATGATTCTGTCGTGGCCGGCGGGACTGGTGTCGCTCGCCACGCTCGTCGCGATCGGCGTGGCGACGGCCACCTACCCGGCGCGAAAGGCGGCCGATCTGCCGCCGGTCGAAGCGTTGCGGTTCGAACTGTGATGAAAACGCTCCGCGACATCTTCACTGAGGCCTGCGTCGGGCTGTATCACCACCGGTTCCGCGCGGCCCTGTCGATGCTCGGGATCTCGTGGGGCATCGTCTCGGTGGTCGTGCTGCTCGCGTACGGCGATGGCTTCCGCAGCGCGCTCGACGCCGGCTTCCGGGGCGCTTTCTCGGATGGAACCGTGGTGGTGTGGCCGGGGCAGACCAGCCTGCAGGCGGGCGGCGAGCGCGCCGGCAAGCGCGTGCGGGTCACGCCCGACGACGTGCTCGCCCTCGGCGAGCTGCCGCTTGTCCGGAATGCCAGCCCGGAATTTTTTCTCGATGCACCGGTGGTGTACGGCAACAAGCAGTCCAGCCACCTGCTTCGGGGCGTGGCGGCCAGCTACGGCGCGATGCGATCGGAAACGCCCCAGCCCGGGGGGCGTTTTCTCGACGAAGAGGATGTGCGGCTGCGCCGTCGGGTCGCCTTTATCGGCACCGAGGTGCAGCGGAAGCTGTTCGGCGCCATTCCGCCCGTCGGCGCGACGATTCACGTCAAGGGACAGGCGTTCGAGATCATCGGTGTGATGCAGGACAAGGTGCAGCTGTCGAACTACCAGCGTCCCGACAAGTACTGCGTTTTCGTGCCGTGGACGACGATGGGCAGCCTGACCGACACGCGTTACGTGAACACATTCGTCTGGCAGGCGGTCTCGCCGATGATGGAGCCGAAAGCGACGCGCGCAGTCCGCGAATTCCTCGCGCGCCGGTACCGCTATAACGCGGCTGACGAGCGGGCCCTGAACATGTTTGGCTCCGAACAGGCCCAGGCGATCACCGCCGGCATCGTCGGCGGCCTGAAGATCGTCCTCACGTTCATCGGCGTCGTGACGCTGGCCATTGGCGGCGTCGGCATCATGAACATCATGTTCGTCAACGTGCAGGAGCGGACGCGCGAGATCGGCGTCCGCAAAGCACTCGGCGCGCGCCGCGGCGAAATCCTGCTGCAGTTTCTCCTCGAGGGGCTGGCAACGACGGTCGTCGGCGGCCTGGTCGGTGTGGTCGTGTCGTCAGGGCTCGTCTGGCTACTGAGCCCGCGGCCGTTTCTCGCCGAGCTGCTCGACGATGCGAGCCGCGTGACCGACATTCACCTGAACCTGTCGGTGCCGCTGGTGGCCGTGACGACGACGATCCTCATGGTCGTCGGCCTCATTGCCGGCCTTCTCCCGGCGTTCAAGGCCTCTCGCCTGGATCCGATCGACGCGTTACGGTATGAATGATCGATGTTCGACTTGCGCGACGTCATTACCGGGCTGCGCCGTGACATCGGTTATGCGGCGACGGTCGTGTTCACGCTCGCGCTGACCATCGGCGCCACGACCGCGGTCTTCTCCATCGTCAACGGCGTCCTGCTCAGGCCGCTGGCATACCGTGAAGCCCACCGCCTCGTCGCCATCCGCGACATTTATCGTCAGATCGAGCACCAGTATCCGACGTTGCCCGTCAACCCCCATCATTTCGAGGAATGGCGGGCGCACGCGCAGAGCTTCGACGCGCTGACCGAGTTCCTCGTGTCGTCGGCGAACCTCAGCGGAGGCGGAACGCCGCGTCAGATCGTCGTGGTGCGTGCCGCCGGGCGGTTGTTCGACGTAATGGCCGTCCGTCCGGCGTTGGGACGTCCCCTGGGGCCAGACGACGAGCGCAAGGAGGCGCCGGATGTGGTCGTCATCAGCGACGCGCTGTGGCGGGAGCGCTTCCATGCCGACCCATCAGTCCTCGGCCGGCCGGCAATCCTCGATGGCAGCCCTTACATCGTTGCCGGCGTGCTGCCCGCCGAATTCCGGTTACCGGAGCCGGCCGCCGTGATGTCGACCGCGATGGTGCTGAGCCGCCGGGTCGACGCGATCGTGCCGCTGCGCCTCGACCTCGACGGTGTCAGCTGGGCCGGGGAGTTCAACTACACCGTTCTCGGCCGGCTGCGGCGCGACGTGCCGGTCGCCCAGGCCCGCGCCGATCTCGATGTGATTCAACACCGTGTCAGTGCGATCGCGTCGGATCGGGAACACGAGCCGGTGACGCTGGGCGCATTCCTGCTCCCGCTCGACATCGCCGTCGCGGGCACGTCCCGTCGCGGCCTCCTGTTGCTGCTCGGCGCGATTGCCGCGGTGCTCCTCATCGCCTGCTCGAATCTCGCGAACCTGTCGCTGACGCGGACGATGGGGCGCCTGCGGGACGCCGCGATCCGCGTCGCGCTCGGCGCCAGCCGGGAGCGCCTGCTGGCGCGCGTGCTGCTGGAGCAAGTCCTGCTCGCGGCGGCGGGCGGCGCACTGGCCGTTGGCGTCGCCGCGGGCGCACTGGCTGCATTCGTGCGCACGGCGCCCGCGGGGCTGCCGCGCGTCGATGAGGTCTCGATCGATGCACGCGTCCTGCTGTTTGGTGGCGCGGTCACCCTGATTGCCGGCCTCGTCATCGCGCTCCTGCCGGCCTGGCGCGTCGCCGGCCGCGACGTGCAGGGCGCGCTGCGGGCGACAACGCTGGCCGTCTCCACCGACCGGCGCGGGCTGCAGATGCGCGCTGTGCTGCTCGCGACGCAGATTGCGCTGTCGGTCACCCTGCTGATCGTGACCGCGCTGCTGGGGATCAGCTTCTATCGGTTGCTCCACGTTGATCGCGGCTTCGATACAGGCCGCGTCATCACGGCGACCATCGCCTTTCCGGCCAGCCGCTATGAGGAGGCAGAGGCGCGCGTCGCTGCGTACGACCGGACGCTCGCCGCCGTCCGGGCGCTGCCGGCGGTGGAATCGGTTTCGTGGGTCTCACTGCTGCCGACGCGTGGCGAGGGGTGGGTCGACCTGGTAAACGTGCCGGGCGAGACCCGGCCGGTATTCGAGCGGCCGAACGCGAATTACCGCTTCATCGGTCCTGACTTCTTCAACGTGACCAGCACGCCGATCCTCGAGGGGCGCCCGTTTACCGCCCTCGAGCGTGACTCGGCGCGTCCGCTGCCCGCGCTGGTGTCCGCCCGCCTCGCATCGATCGTCTGGCCCGGACAGGATGCGATCGGACAGGAGTTTACGCGCGGCGATCCTCTGGCGCGCCCGTTCCAGGTCGTGGGGGTGGTGGCCGATGCGCGCATTACGGCGCTCGATCGCATCCCGCCGCCGGTCGTGTACGTCCCGTACTGGGCGCGCAGCGCGTCGCGGGCGTCGCTGATGGTCCGCGTCCGCACGCTGCCGTCGACGTTCGCGAATGAGCTGAGGCGGGCGCTCGCAACAGTCGATCCGGATGCAGCGGTCGGGGACGTCCAAACGCTCGACGAGGTGGTCGACGCGTCGCTCGCGTCGCGGCGGTACGAGGTGAGGCTGTTCGTCGCGTTCGGTCTGGTCGCCCTGGCGATTGCGCTCGTCGGCGTGTACGGGGTGACGGTGTACGGTGTGTCGCGCCGGCGCCGCGAGATGAACATCCGCGTCGCGCTCGGCGCGCAGCCCTCCGAGGTGCGCGCGCTGATCGTCCGGCACGCCGGGTGGTCGATTGTCGCAGGACTGATCACGGGCGCGGCCGCCGCGGCCGCCGCCGGCGGCGCGGTCGCGGCGCTGCTGTTCGAGGTCAAGCCGAGCGACCCGTTCGTGATCGCGAGCGTCGTCTCGATGGTCGGGGTGGCCGGCCTCGGCGCATCTCTGATCGCCGCCCGCCTTAACCTGTCGATCGACCCGGCCGCGGCGCTGCGCGAAGAATAGCCAACCGCCGGCCGTCCGCGCCCGTCCTATGCCGCATGGGTCACACCCGCGTCGACCTGCGCGATGCGCTCACCTCGCTCCGTCGATCCCCGGGATACGCCGGCACGGTGATCGCAACGCTGGCGCTGACGATCGGCGCCACGACCGCCGTCTTCTCAATCGTGAACGGCGTCCTGCTCACGCCACTGGCGTACAGCGAATCGCACCGGCTCGTCGCGGTTCGCGAGATCTGGAAAGAAATCTCCGGGTCGCCGGTGGACGTCAACGAGCGACATTTCGAGTACTGGCGCGGCCACACGGAGATCTTCGCGGCGATAGCGCAGTACATTGTGCGGCCCGCGAACCTGACCGGGGCCGGTCAGGCGGCCCAGATCGCCGTCGTCCATGCGAGCGGGTCGATCTTCGACGTCCTGCGAACCGGCGCGGCGAACGGGCGCGTGCTCACGCCGGACGACGAGCGCGCCGACCGCCCCAGAGTCGCGGTGATCACCGAAACCTGCTGGCGGCAGCGATTCAATGCGGATCCGGCGGTGGTTGGACAGACGCTCAGTCTCGACGGCACCGGGTACGGGATTGTCGGCGTCCTCCCGCGAGGGTTTCGCCTCTGGTCGGGCGGGCTGCTGGCTGACACCTTCGACGCGGTCGTTCCGATCCGGATGAGCGACGAACGGGTTGGATGGTACGGCGATCACAACAACCGGGCCGTCGGCCGATTGAAAGCCGGTTCGACAATCGAACAGGCACGGGCAGAGCTCGCCGTCCTGCAATCGCAGGTCTCCGAACTGGCGACCGCCGAGGGGCATGAACGCGTGACCCTGGCGGCGGCGGTCGATCCGCTGACCGAGACGATCGTTGGGGGCGTGCGACGCGCGTTGCTGTTGCTGCTGGGCGCGATTGGCGCCGTGTTGCTGATCGCCTGTTCGAACCTCGCGAACCTCGCGTTGACGCGCACGCTCGACCAGCAACGCGCCGACGCCATTCGCGCGGCGCTCGGGGCGAGCCGGGCCCGGCTCCTCACCCGCGTGGCCTTCGAACACCTGGTGCTGTCGCTGACGGCTGGCGCGCTCGGACTGGGGATTGCCGCGGCCGCGCTCGGAACGTTCGTCCGGACGGCGCCCATCGACATTCCCCGGGTCGAGGAAGCGAGGCTGGACGGCGCGGTGTTCGTGTTTGCCGCCGCCCTCTCGATTGCCGTGGGACTCGTTGTTGCCGTGCTGCCCGCCTGGCGCGTCGCGTCACGGGTCGTGCAGCAGGGGCTGCGCGCCGGCGGCCCATCGTTCACGAGCGATCGGGGCGCGAGGCGATCGCGTGCGGCGCTGGTTGCGCTTCAGGTGGCCATGTCTGTCACGCTGCTGGTGGTGACCGCCCTGTTGAGCGTCAGCTTCGTGCGGCTCGTGCACGTCGATCGCGGATTCGAGGCCGGCGGCGTGCTGGCCGTCGACGTGGCGCTGCCGGCAAACCGGTACGCCGACGAGCGCGTGCGCCTCGCCACCTACGATCGGGTGCTGGCGGCGATTGGCGCGCTGCCGTCCGTCCGCGCGGTCACGACCTCGTCGATGATGCCGCTCGGCGGCCAGGGGCAGGTCAATTTCGTCGTGCCCGAGGGCGACGTGGCGCCGCGAGCGACCCACCCGTCGGCCAACTTCCGGTTCGTCGCGCCGGCGTTTTTCCGCACGCTCGGCGTGCCGATCCTCCACGGTCGATCCTTTGCCGATCGTGAGCGCGATCCGCGGCGACCGGCGCCGGTCGTCATCTCACAGAACGCGGCGGCGCGGCTGTGGCCGTCCGCCGACGCGATCGGCAAGCGGTTCAGCCGTGGCTTTCCCGACGAACAGCCCTTCGAAGTGGTCGGCGTTGTCACCGACGCGCGAACGACGTCGCTCGAGACGCGGCCACCGCTGATGGTGTACGTCCCGTACTGGTGGCGTAGCCGCACCACCACGATTCTGCTCGTCCAGAGCGCGGCCGATCCCGCGGCGCTCGTGGCCGCGGTTCGCCGCGCGGTCGCGACCCTTGACCCGGACATCGCGATCGGTGACGCGCGGCCGCTCGATCGCATCGTGGATGCGGCCCTCGCGCCCCGCCGCTATGAAATGCGGTTGT
>JBPYEE010000269.1:0-7120 GCA_051985095.1 Vicinamibacterales bacterium
CCCGCAGCGATCGTCCACGTACCTGAATCCACGTCGCTCGTAATTGAGGCGTCTCCTGCCTGGGCGACGAGCGTCGCGGCTCGCGCGGGGAGGGCGCCAAGAAGCAGGAAGATGAAGAATCCGGCCAGATAAGAAGCGGAGGTGATCGCGTTCATACCCATAACAACGACGACCACGGCCGCATCGAACAACCGCCGAACGGAAGATCGATCCGTCGAAATTAAGGGTGGAACTATTGACTTCCTTACGTCCGGTAACCCGGCGTGTCGGTTCTCTTCCGGCTGTCGAGAGGAGAGAGACTCTGGCGACCTGAAGGCGGTGTTGCGAAGAGATCGACTCGATCGCGCGACTGCAAAGGCTGATGGACCCACACGACCGGTACGAGCCCGCACGCATCAAGGGCTGACAGGCGGGCCAGGTCGCTGCGCACGTGTTATCTCCCTTCACTCAGACAACGAGTTCGGAAGGCCGACGGAACAGCCTGTTGCCTGTTTGCTGCCGACACGGCTGCGGCCGCAACCCGGCGCCATGTCGTCGGCCAGATGTTCGCAAGTGGTTCTTTCACCGGTGCCTGCAGACAAGGGCGACGCCCGGTGAGCCGATCGCCATGCCCCGGACGCGTGAGGAGGGTGATCGTGGTCTGACCGGCGGCATCCGTGGAATCCGGCGGCGTCAGCCCGTGATGGTGTCGCTGCCTTGTCGCGATCCTCCCGGTGAGTGTTCTGACCAGTACAACCGCTGTCGTCTTCACGACGGAGAGAATCGTCTCAACGAGCGACACCTGCGGCTGCTCGATGACCCGGAACCCGTTCCGGCAGTACAGGGCGGGACGAGACTGGCTTCGCGGGGCAGCGCGTCGGCCGAACGAAAGCGAGTGGGCGCCTTAAACGAGCGCTGCGATCAGCGCGCGTTTCTGGACTACGCGGGCTAACCCGATCGGCGCGCACCGGCTGGACGTGGGCTGCGGCGTCATCTTAGTCGGTGCACGCTTCGGGCGATCATGGTGCGGAGCCGTCCCGCTGCTGACCCTCGCGACACGCGCGGGCGTCGGGCTGCTGAGGGTCCCGTCCCTCCCTCTCGTGCCGGTGGTACTTCGCGTCAGTCACCAACAAACAGCGCGTGGAGCCGGTCGGCGATCAGGTCCCCCGAGGCCGCAAACACCTCTCGCGCATCGAAGCGAGGCAGCCGAAAGTGGCGACTGAGGTCGGCCGGCTTGACGATAGCCGCGATGCGGGTTACGGCGCTTGAGTACCCGGTCTCGGGGAGCAGTCGCTCGGTGACCGCGTTCCAGGCGCCGTGAGGATACGAGTAGTGGAGCGTTCGCAGCCTCAGGGCCCGTCTGAAATAATCCGCGGCCGCCTGCAGCTCTCGCCGCTGTTGGTCCTCGCCGAGAAGACTCAGGACGAGGTCTTGATGCCCGTGCACGCCGATTTCCAGCCCCGCATCCTGGCAGCGGCGGACCTCGTCAGGTGCCAGATACAACCGCGCAGCAAACTCCTGCTCCTCGCCGATGAAGCGCTCGAATAGCTGCCGAAACACGACGTCCAGCCGGGCATGGGCCTGCTCGAAATTGGGCGGCGTCGTGACGCGTGGACCGGCGCCGTGCGGGTCGCGATAAAAATCGGCGAGCTCGACGGTCTCCGCATCAACGGATGCCGGACCGTCGGACGCCAGCGCGCGACGGAACTCCTCATCGAACCTGCCGGTTCCCAACTTCGCCTGCAGAAGATGGCCTCGGTGGACGTTGAGCATCCGCCGTTCCAGAAGGGGCACCGACCAGCAGTAGACGGTGGCCGGAATCTGCCACCGTTGGAGCACCGGGAGGGCATAGTCGAGCACGTCCTTGAGCCCGTCATCGAACGTCACGACGGCCACCACCTCGGGAAGGGGCGCATCCGGGTTCATCAACTCACCCACCGTCGTGCAGACGAAGTTCTGCTTCAGCACCCTCAGGTGACGGTCCAACTCCTCGGGACTTATCGCCGGCATGCCGTTCAGAAAGCTTTGAGGAGGATGGCAGTACCGATAGCTGACGATCAGCGCATAGCGCTCCCCGATGCCGGTCGGCTCGGGGCTCGACTCGACGTCGGTGGCACTACGAGGAGCCCGAACCGCCGCGGCGGGGTGCCTCTCGCGGATCGGGGTGATGATCGGCCACTTGCCGGGCAGCACATGCAGCAAGCTGTCGCCGGCGTCGTCATACATCGCGAAAATCTCCAGACCCGAAGGAGCGACCTCGCGGAGCTGACTGGCCACTCGGGCTTGATACTCATGGGTGGAGATCAAAACGGCGTCGACATTGCGCCAATCGAGGCTGCCCAACGTCGCCTCCCGGTACGCCGTGAACTCTCCACGCTCGCCGGGTTCGTCGTCTAGCGGAACGAAGGCGCTGACTTTGAGCTCTGAAAACCCCTCGAAATACAGCTGCAGACAGCGTGTATGGCCCCGTGTGCCCACGATGACGATTGCGGCTTGACGGTCCCGCCATTGGGAGATCTGTCTCTCCAGCTCGTACTTGGATCGATAGTCGCGATGCCATTCGGCGATGCGATTTTCCTCGGCGAGGTACCTGTCGCGCTCCCCGGTGTCGTAGCCGGTGAGATAGGTTGTCGTGATTGCTGCCCACTGATCCTCGAGCATCCTGGTGCGATCGGCCTTGAGCTGGTTGAGCAGCGATGGATTCGGATCACGCCGGCAATCGATCCACAGGCCTTCGAGGTACAGGCCATCGATGGCGGTCCCAAACGCGCAGATGAGGGCGTCGACGGGCGTCTCCACGATCGGCTCCCGATTGACGTTGAGTGACGTGTTCAGCACCATCGGGACGCCCGTCAGGCGGTGGAATTCTTTGAGCAGGCGGTAATAGTTCGGGTTCGCCGCTTCAGTGACCGTCTGCGGTCTCGTGGTGTGGTCCACATGGGTAATCGCCGGGACCAAGGCGCGCTTGTCCTCGCGGACCTCGACCACCAACAGCATGAACGGACTCGGCCGGTCAAGAACCAACCACTCGGCGGCGTATTCCTCGAGGATGCTCGGCGCGTAGGGGCGATACGGCTCGCGAAACTTGACGCGCTTGTTCAGGGTATCTTTCATGTCCGGCCGCCGGGGGTCTGCGATGATCGAGCGGTGGCCGAGCGCCCGCGGACCAAACTCTGATCCGCCCTCATACCAGCCGATAACCTTTCCCTCGGCCAGCAAAGCGGCAATGGCCTCGGGGCTCGCTGCCGCGTACTCGATGCCGTAGTGCTCGAGCTGGGCGGTGATCCCGCTCACCGGATACGGGCGACCGACGTAGGCCGTCGACATCGTGACGCTGACCCGCGACACGCGAGGTTCCGCCAGGTGCTGAAAGTAGCCCCAGAGCGCAAGTCCCAGCGGGAGTCCCGTGTCCGAGCAGCCAGGCGGAATCCAGACGTCCTCGAACACCCCCGCCTGGAGAATCCGTGCGTTGGCCAGCCCATTGAGCGCGACGCCACCCGTAACGCAGAGATTGCGCGCGCCAGTCCGCTCATGGGCATAGCGGGCCATACGCACCATTTGACGTTCGCATTCCTGCTGCACGTCATAGGCGGCGCGCGAGAAATACGGTTCGAGGACCTGTTCGCGATCCTCGCACAGCCGAACACCCTTCGCGATGATGCGCGGCAGTGGAGCGCGTGTGGCAAACGCGCTGTAATCAGAGCTCATACCGGCATCGCGCGCCTGGAACTCGAGAACCGGCCCGGGCTGCCGACGCCCATAGGGTGCCAGGCCCATCGTCTTCCCAAATCCCTTCTCAGGACCGTAGGGCAGGATGGAGCCGGTCACGAGCGAATAGAGTCGCCCGATTCCCCAGTGGTCTCCGCGCTCCAGCACCCGGACCCCTGCCTCGGTGAAGTGATAGAGCGTTTGGGTATTGAGACGCGACCCCAGCGCGTCGACGACGAGCACTGCGGCGTCCTGAAAGGGCGAGGGATAAAAGGCGCACGCGGCGTGCGCATCGTGATGATCAACCACGCGAATCCGGTGACGCGGATAGTTCAGCCGGAGCTTGAGATAGTCGTGCTCCAGCTTCCGGTACCCGGGGCCGCTGTTCAGCCAGCGGGGCAGGCGCGCGTAGTCGGTGTAGATGTAGTCAATTTGATCGAGCGACTCCAGGCCGAAGGCCTCCAGGCAGTAATGGATCCCGCGCAACGGAAAGGTATAGGCATGCTTGACTCGCGCGAGGCGCTCCTCTCCGATGGTGACGTACTCGATCTGTCCGCCGTCCCGCGGCACCTTGATGAGCGCGGCAGCCGCCTCGTAATTCGCGAAGTTCGGGACGCCGAGAATGTGGATGGCCGGATTCATGCGCTCCTCGAGGCCGTCCAGCCGACCCGGTTGCCGGTGAGCTGCAGGACTGGCGCGATCATCGGGACGATGCCCACGATTGTTCGCCGATCCGGGTGACTTCGCGCGCGTCGCCGAGATCGTCGAGCTCGGCGGCGACCCACGCCGCCACGCGTTCGGCCGAGCGCCCATCGGTGAACTGACACTGCTCCGCAATGACCTGCAGGCGGCCGTTGCGATCGAGCGAGGGATCCGCCAAGTAGCTGCGGATATGTTCCACAAGCTGCGTCGGCGTTTCAGCCACGCGGACCGCCCCGTGCTTCGTAATGTTCTGATAGTGGGTAAATCGGTAGTACCGGGCCGCTGACTCGATGAATGGCAGCGGCTGGTCGCCGTCGAAGGCCACGTTGACGATCGGGGTATCGAATATGGCGGCCTCGATGGAGATCGTGGACGCAACGTTGATGATCACATCGCTGTGCCGGAGCGTATCGGCCAGATGGCACCGGTTTTCGTTCGTGAAATCGACCGTCAGGCCGTCGCCAGAAGGTACAGCAGCCGGTCGGAACGGTTTCTCGATCATGAGGTGCGGAACGCCCTTGAAGGCGGTATACGCCTCGGCGTCGTCGCGGGGGTGCAGTCTGACCAGCACCTGGACTGGATCAGGCCACGCATGCGAGTTCATCGCCTCGATGAGCACGCGCAACACATGATCATGGTGCGCATAAATGATTCGCGGCGTCGTCGTGAGCGTCACGAGCTTGCGGGCCGGATCGGCGCCAATCCGACGGAAAAATGCCTCGCGGCTGGCACACGCCTGCCCGCGAAAGTACAAGTCCCACTGCGGTGAGCCTGCCACGCGGACCTGGCCGGGATCATAGCCATGGATGTCGATGACCTGCTGCTTCATCAGGTCGTTCCAGACGACGAGCCGGTCCACCCGTCGTACCGGCATCAATTTGTTCGTGAAATTATCCCAGCTCGGATCAATGGCCATTGAACGCACGCCTCGGCGGACTGCCGTGCGCAGCAGCGGAATTTCCGGGGCGATGAGGCCCGGGTTAGACGCCACGTACAAGGCGGGGCGATGGGCTGCAAAGAGCGCGTCGGCGGCAGGGTGTGACACCCACCGGTCGGTGACCTGGTACCGGCTGGGACTTCGGACCATCGACGGCGCGACGACCCAGGCGACGCCGCGCTTGAATTGCGTCCATCGGACCGTCTTCTTGGCCCGCGCTTCGGCGTGCCGGATCCTCACCGACTCGGTCGGATTCGATGCGAGATAGGCAGCTTGCACCAGGCCGAGCAGACGCTGTTCCAGAGGAGAGGGCGTGTGCGGCGGCAGGTTCTCCAGGCGGACGCGTGGGTGCGCAAACTCCTGCGCAAATGCCGGATCCCGCACGAGCGCCGAGGCCAGCACCACTTCGACATCGGGGGCCAGGTCGAGGAGACGCGAAATGACGCCGGATCGCAACAAGCTGCCGGCCGACCCGCCGTTGGGAATCGAGAGCAGCACACGATGGGGCGCGACCCTCATCTGCGCACGCGCCTTCGAGTGAGCGTCCCTACCGCCCACGCCGTCGCTGAAGAAGTTCGGGACTTGATCAAAGCCAGGTCAACTGAGACCGACGCGGCGTGCCACGCACAAACCATGGATGTGGGATTCTGACTGAAAATCGTCGAGCGACTCGATCTCAAAGTTGGGCACCAGCACCTCGCGGATCCAGGCGTCGTCGGCATAGAGGCCGCCCGACAAGAGCCGCCGCCGACACGCACGCGCAATGGGACCCGGCATCCGCTGCGCGAGCGTTCGGCCAAGGCGCCGGCGCACAGTGAGTCGGACGGTCGGCGAATCGGGCCGGACAGCGGTGAAGGCAAACCGTCCACCCGGCTTGAGCCACCGCGCCACACTCGCGACGACCCCGCCGTTCAGCGGGGTGTATTCGGCGAGGACGCCGATCGAATACACCAGATCGAAGCGACGTGACTCGAATCGAGCGGCGATCACGTCGCCGTGCACCAGCGTCGTCCGCTCAATGCGGATCTGGTCCGCCGCGTACGGCTGACGGGCGCGTTCGAGCATGGCGAGCGAGGCATCGAGTCCGACGAGTTCTCGCACGCCGACGAGGGCCCAAAAGTACCGGCCGGTGCCACAGCCCAGGTCGAGGACCGTCAGGTCGCGTCCGCAGCTTTCGCACACGCGTCCCAGCCAGCGGGCAAGCGCCATGGACGGCTCACTGGCCAGCAGTTGGTCGTCATGCCGACGGTACCGGTCAGCATTGGACGCGTCGTAAACCCGCGCCGCTCGCTCGCCCCATTCCGTTAGCACGGTCCCCCTTCGCCACCCCGAGCGATTCATCCGCTGCTTTCGGGGCCACGGAATCGTACCGCAACAAGACAGACGATGCGGCGCTCCCACTCATACCAGGCGGCGTGACAAGGCCACGCGCCGGGTTCCAGCGTTCACTTATTGAACGATTTCGAGTACCGCCTGTCAAGGTCACTGGGCCTCGTGCGTCTCCGAATGGACATCGGCGCCGAAAGCACCGATACTCGCGAAGGTTCATGCGCGTCGCGCGAACATCGACCCGGGCACCTCTCCGACGCGCTTCGGCCCGGAGGGCGGAGAGTGGCAGAAGACCTCAGTAGCGGCGTCCCGCTGGTCACGGTCGTGATGTATCACTTCGTCCAACCGGCAACGGACGGTCCCGTGGCGGGTCTTCGAAGTCTCGATGTCACTGCCTTTCGGGAGCAGCTGGCCTACATTCACCAATATTACGCACCCGTTTCTGCGCTCGATCTCCTCCGATCG
>JBPYEE010000270.1:0-8875 GCA_051985095.1 Vicinamibacterales bacterium
CTGCGCCGGCGACGGGCCATCTGCGCCAATTTCGTCATCGCCGACACGCACCTGGTGCTCGAGCAGCAGGACTTGTTCTCCGCCAACCAGGCGATCCATCTGAAGCCGCTCATTGGCAGCGCCGTGCTCGACGAATTCCGGGCGGCCAATGCCTTCATCGCCCGTGTGTATCCCAACGCCGACGGGCAGCCAGTATCGGCCGCCCCGCGGCCTGCAGCGCTCGATCGCGTGAAGCGCACGGCGGAATGGGTGCTCGGCGTGCCATCGGGCGCGGTCGAACGCCTGTCGCGCGCGGCATACGGCCGGTACCTGCGCGGGCGAGCGGCGCGATGGCGATCCCCGGAGCAAGTCCGCCTGCGGCGCGACTATTTGAAGCTGCATACGCAGAGCCATCGGCAGTCGATCCTGGCGCGCTACAACACCGCCGTCGACGCGGCGCTGGCAGCCGCCGGTGACGAGGTGTCCGTCCGAGTCCGCACCGCGGCTCGATGACGTTCACGACGATCGCACGGGAGCGTTGACGGGCTTGCCCGCGCGCAGAACTGCCCGCGGTCTTGCGCTCACCGCGCTCGGCCGGGGGCTGTCGAAGCGCTGCCCGCATTGCGGGCAGGGACGGTTGTTCTCCGGCTGGGGGCACCACCTCGATCGCTGCGGAGCCTGCGGACTGGTGTATGAGCGAAATGCGGGCGACACGTGGTTTTTCACGATCGTCGGCGACCGACTGCCGGTGGCGATCGGGGTGGTTCTGGTCTATTTCGGCGTGGCGCGTACGCACCGGGCCGTCGGAATCGTCATCTTCCTGCTCATGATCGCCATGCTCGTGTGGACGGCGCCGAACCGCTGGGGCGCCGGCATCGCCCTCCACTATCTGTCGCGGGTCTACTGGCCCGATCCCGCCGATCCCATTCCTGGCATCCCGGCGGCGCGAAAGTAATAGAATCATCTCCGTGAGACGTCGACTGATCGTCGGCGCCGCGCTGCTGGCGGCAGCCGGGTGCGGAGGCTCGAGCGCGCGGCGCTCGCCTCTGATTTCCGAAAAGACGACGATGGTGACGGCGTGGCAGGTGCCGTTGGACCCGACCCGCGACGCGTCCCCGGCCGACCGGCGCCTCGCCGACCAGATCAAATGGGGCTACCAGATCTTCGTCAACACGCCGCATGAGGCGGCGGCGTTCACCGGCGGCGCCGTCTCGTGCAACAACTGTCATCTCAATGCCGGCCAGCGCGAGCGATCGCTGCCGCTCATCGGGGTGGCCGGCATGTTCCCGGAGTACAACGCGCGCGCCGCGCGCCTGATCAGTCTGAACGACCGGATCGTCGATTGTTTCGTGCGCAGCGAAAACGCCGTCGGCAAGGGCCTGGACAATCTGCCGACGCCGACATCGAAGGAAGTGCTCGCCGTCGCCGCCTACCTCGCCTGGATCTCGAAGGGATATGGGTTCGGCCAGACCCCGCCGTGGCGCGGGCGGAACACGCTGGCGGCAGACCATCTCGTGCCGATGTCGAAGCTGGATCGCACACGCGGCGAGGCGACTTACCGCGAGCGATGCACGTCATGCCACGGCCAGGACGGCCAGGGCGTCCAGATCGGCGACAAGAAAGCGGGCCCGCTGTGGGGAGCGGGATCGTGGAATGACGGCGCTGGCGCGGCGCGCGTCTACACGCTCGCGGGCATCATCCGCTACGCGATGCCCTATCTCGATCCGGGCAGCCTGAGCGACGAGGACGCCCAGCACGTCGCCGCCTTCATCACGTCACAGCCGCGCCCCGTCTATCCCTTTAAAGATCGCGACTACATCGGCGGCAAAGTTCCCGTGGACGCGGTGTACTACGGCCGCGACGCGGGTCAGTAACGGACACGCCGTTCAGTCGGGGTCTCTGGGCGTCGGCGATCCCGCGTCGACGCCCTCGGCAGTCTCGATGACCCGATCGAGCTTGGTGATGGCCAGCAGCTGACGGAACCGTTGGCTGGTGTTGACCAGTTTGAGTGTCGCGCCGCGACGAAGCGCCGACGCGTACGCCTGCATGACGGCCCCCAGGACGAGACTGTCGGCGTAGGTCAGGTTGACGACGTTCAGCAGAATGTAGTGAGCGCCCCCCTCGAGCAGCTGACGGACATGATCGGTGAGGACGTGTGGGCGTGACGGCTCCGCGTCAATCGTCGCACGCACATCGACCACGACCGGCTTGTCGAGAGGGTCCACGTCACCGGATTATACTGACGCCGATGCGCGCCGAGGCGGCGGCCCTGATCGGGGTGAGCCTCATGCTGGCGGCGCCGCAACGCCGCGGCTTCTACCGCCGTGCCCGCGAACCCCACCTAGGACGGCGCGTGGACGTTCTGTCGGATCCAGTTCGACAACGACCTGAATGGCGACGGGAACGGATGGTGGGGACTGGCCGCGCACCGACCAAAACCTCAGCTTCCGCTTCTCAGAACTGACGATCACGCCGTTCAGTCGGGATTCCACCGGCCGGTTCAATCACACGGTCTATCGTCTGACCGACTCGCTACATCGATCACTGCCCCTTCATCATGATGACCGGACCAGGCGGCGCGTACTTCAGTCCCGAGGAAGCGGAGCAGCTCCACGACTACCTGCTCCACGGAGGATTCCTCTGGGCCGATGACTGCTGGGCGAGTACGCGTTCGCGCACCGGGAGCAGGAGATCCGCAAGGCGCTGCCGACGACGGACTTCCCACTGATGGACCTGCCGATGGATCATCCGCTCTTTCACGTCCTGTACGACGTCCAGCAGTTGCCGCAGATCCCCTCGATCAACTTCTGGTACGCCACCAGCGGCCGAACGTCGGAACGCGGCAGCGACAGCGCCGTGCCGCACGCACGCGCCATCGTCGACGGCCGGATGCTGGTCTTCATGACGCACCACACCGACTTCGGCGATGCGTTCGAGCGTGACGGGGACAGTCGCGAGTACTTCGAGGCGTGCGCCCGACCGGGTTACGCGGTCGGGGTCAACGTGCTGCGGTACTCGCTGACCCACTAGTCGGCGCCGGCCCGAGAGCCCGCGCCATCTCGATCTGAATCGCGCCGTCGCGCTCGCGAACCGCTTCGCGACCCGTCGCCACGAATCGGGTGCGCTCGTAGCACCGGCGCGCACGGTCGTTGGCTTTGACCACCTGCAACCGTACCTCGCGCGCACCCTCCGCGGCCGCCCACGCAACGACGGCATCGACCAGCGCCTCGGCCGCACCCGAGCCCCGCAGCTCGGCGCGCACCCACATCGCCATCAAGTGCGTCACTGCAGGATCGTGCGGGTCGCGAACCCCGGCAACGAGACCGCTCGGGCGATCGAGGTGTTCCAGGATGAAGATGGCCCCCGGCGCCAACCACCGTCGCCAATCCTCCATCGTCCGGCCGTACTCTCGCTCGTAGGTTGACCCGAATGCCTCGGGCGCGTCGGCGAGCGCCTCGAGCCGAAGCGCACGCAGCGCGGCTTCGTCGCCGATCGCGGCGCGTCGCACCCGGATTGATCCGTCGCAATTCACCATGTCCTCGGTCAGCGCGTCCAAGGCCTGTTCATCTGCGCCGGCACACCATATCGAGACGTTGCCCGGCTCGCCGCCCCAGCGCGCGTGGCTGCAGCTACCGCTGGTCACGAGACCGCTTCGCCGACATCAAGCGAGCGTCGATGTCATCGAGCACAGGATCCAGATCGGCCAGGCTGTCTACGACGTAATGCGCGCCCGCCTGTTCCAATTCACGACGCGCACGCTCGACGCGCATGCACCGTTCGGTCGGCGGGAGAGCCTGGAACGCATCGTACGAGAGTCCAATCCCATTGCCGGTCGCCGCGACGCCAATCGACCAGACGCCCGCGTTCAAACCCTCGTGAATGTCCGCTGGGGTGTCTCCGATTTTGGCAATCGATGCAAGCGGATAGACGCGCAACCGGACCGCGTTCTCGTAGACCATGAACGGCGCCGGCCGTCCGGCGCCGACATCTTCGGGCGACAGGTTGCAATCGGGTTGAAACCCCGCCTTCGCGCTCTGCTCGACGAGGAGATCGAGCACGGCACGCGGATATCCGGTCGTCGATCCGATCTTCAACCCGCGCTCACGAAACCGCTCTGCGGCCTCCAGAACACCGGGGATGAGGCACGACTCCTCGGCCAGGCAGGCCATCTGCAACGGAATGAATTGCTGATAGAGACCATCGACATCGGCCCGTGTTGGTGCGACACCATGCAGAGCGTGCCACGCATCACGCACCCGGGGCGCTGCCAGAATCTTCTGAATGTGGTCCTTCTTCGGGAGGCCCATATCACGCCTGATGTCGACGTCATCCAACCGAATGTCGAGTCGGGCGAACACGCGTTGAATCGTGCGGACGGGGGCCATGCTTCCAAAGTCGACGGTGGTGCCGGCCCAATCCAGGACGAGCGCCTCCACTCTTTTCGCGTCCGTGGTTTCCGGAGGGAGTCGAGGGTTCAGGAGCGTCACACTGTCATGCCGGCGCGGCCGCCGGTGTGCGAGTGAACTTACCACGCCAGGCGTCAGGCCGTTACCAGATGTAGGGGATCAAACGATATCGGACCGTCCGCTGATAGTCGCTGTAGCCCGCCAGGTTTCGCGCGAGAAAGCGCTCTTCGTCCAGCAGCCGCCAGATGAGGAACGGCACCATCGCGGCCAGCGGGACGAACCCCCAGAACGATCCGAGCGCCAGCGGCGTGCCTGCAAGATAGAGCAGCGCGCTGGCGTACAGCGGGTGGCGTACGACCCTGTACGGACCGGATGAGATGACCCTCTGGTCGGCGACCACTTCGATCGTCGCCGACGTGAACGTATTCACTCGATACACCACGAAGCTGCCGTAAAACCCGATTGCGACCAGGGCGTCCCCGACAAGGACTGCGGCAAACGGCACTGTGGACCACCCAAAGCGGTGATCGAGCGCCGGCACGACCAGAAGCGCGATGAAGCCGAGCGACGCCCAGAACATGATGAATTTTTCGGTTGGCCGCCGCTCGGCCGTGGGCCCACCCCTCATCCGACGCTGGAGAAGCGCCGGGTCTCGGCGAATGAGGTCCAGGGTGATCAGGCCCGACGCGCCGATGAAGATCGACAGATAGACCCACCCCTGCCAGAAGCGGATGCTGCCGGCCGACACGAACACCAGCACGCCTATCACGACTCCGACGGCCCCTACCGCGATCCAAGCACGAGAGCTGAGAGTCTTCACGCGCGACGAGCCGCCCTCACTCGCACCGCACGGCAGTCATTGGATCGAGGCGAGTAGCTCGACGGGCCGGCGCGCGGCACGCGATCAGGGCGACGAGACCCGGCAGCACCATCGCCGCGACGCAGGTGCGTACGTCGGTCGCTGCGATTCCAAAGAGAAGACCGGTCATCAGGTGAGCAAGCGATCCCGCCGCCAGGCCGCCCGCCAGCAGGGGCCGCCCCGCAATCATGCGCACATTCCGGCGGCCTGAAACCGTTCAGCCCTCTGCGTGAGATGAAACTGAGTCCCGTCGTCGAGATCCTCGTCGAGGCGCGGGCACAGGACGACCGCCGGTACTCGCAACCGCACGCGTCTAACCCACCGGACCCTACGCATCTATTGCGCCGTTTCCAGGATGCGCGAAATCGCGCCCATCATCCGGCTCCACCGGGCGCTTCCCTCGTCGAGCTGACCCCGGCCGGCGCGCGTGAGCCGGTAGCACTTCGATCGCCAGTGGCTGTCCGGGAGGCCCCCGGCGGAGTTGAGCCAGCCGCGCAGTTCGAGGCGGTGCAACGCCGGGATACAAGGCGCCCTTCTCGACAGGTAGTACCTGGTCCGAGCTGCGCTCGATGAACTCCGCGATCGCGCAGCCGTACAGCGGGTCGCGCGCGAGTGTTTTCACGATGGGAATGTCGAGGGTGTCGCGCAGCAACACGCCGCGCGCAGCCTGTCCCATAGCGTTCTTATGGAAGTATCGGTGGAACCGGCCTCGACGCAAGCACGCGCCGCCAGCGCGGCTGTTGCGCCGTGTCGCGTGGATGCCCGGGCAGTGTGTTACAACACGGCCGTGGCCCGACTCTTCGCGTGCTGGTGTCTGGGCATTGCAGTCGCGGCGTGCAATAGCCCGGCTGCGTCGGACCGCACGCCGGCCCGACGCGCGACGGCGGCGGCGGCAACCGGCACCGATTGGACACAGTTTGGATGGGATGCTGGGCGATCAAATGTGTCCACCGCGCCGACCGGCATCACCGCAGCCAACCTCGCGGTGCTCGATCGTCAGCAAGTCACCATCGAAGGCATCGTGGACGCGTCACCGATCTACTTGAGCGCTCTCACGATCAGCGGCGCGCCGCATGACGTGCTGTTCGTGACCACGACGTACGGAAAGACGCTGGCGATTGATGCGGGCGACGGGTCGCGAATCTGGACCTATACACCCGACGGCTACGCGTCGTGGATGGGCTCGTATCAGATCACGAACGCAACGCCGGTCGCCGATGCGAACCGGCAGTTCATCTATGCCGCGTCGCCAGACGGGTACGTTCAGAAGCTGGGTGCCGCGGACGGACGCCCGGTCTGGCGCACCGCGATTACACGGCTTCCAGAGCGCGAAAAGATCGCCGCACCGCTCAGCTACTTCAACGGCCGCGTGATCGCGACAACCGGTGGCTACGTCGGCGACGCGCCTCCCTACCAGGGGCACGTCGCGGTCCTCGATGCCGAGACGGGACAACTCGCATCCGTGTGGAATTCACTGTGCAGCGATCGGCCCGGGCTGCTGGATCCACGCTCGTGCCCCGAAAGCGATTCGGCAATCTGGGGCCGCGCCGGCGCCGTCGTCGACGTCGGGAGCGGCCACATTCTGGTCGCCACGGGGAACGGCAAGTGGGACGGTCGGACGCTTTGGGGCGACGCAGCGCTCGAACTCGATGCCAGTGCGACGCAGCTGCTCGGTGCGTACACGCCGACCAACACCGACGACTTGAACAACCGTGACCTGGACGTCGGATCGAGTTCGCCGGTTTTGTTGACCGGCGATCTCGTCGTTCAGGGCGGCAAGGATGGCACCCTCCGCTTGATCAGTCGCCAGCAGATGCACAACAGCCCGTCGCAGCCGGGCGGTGAGTTGCAGGTCGTCTCCACGCCGTCGGGCGGTGGGCTCTTCACGGCGCCCGCCGTATGGCGCGCGACCGACACCACGTGGCTTTTCGTGGCCGACGACGGCGCGACGGCTGCCTGGACGCTTCGCGACGGGCTGTTGCAGCGGATCTGGCGCAATGCCAACGGCGGTACGAGTCCGGTGCTCGCCGGCGGATTGTTGTACGTGTACGATCCCCGCGGCGGATTACGCGTGTACGAGCCGGATACGGGCCGTGCGCTGGCGACACTCGATTGCGGCGCTGGCCACTGGAACAGCCCGATCATCGTCGATGGCCGAATCGTGCTCCCGGAAGGGAATGCCAACGCACGCCAGACGAGCGGCATTCTCGATATCTGGCGGCTGTCGGTGGCGCGGACGCCCAGACGGCGGCCTGACGCTCGGTGACGTGGGGGGTCACGATTTGTTCAGTTCTTCGGCCCAGTGCAGGACGATGTTGACGAAGCTCGGCGACGGCGACGCGTCCTTCCCTTTCACCATCAGCAACCGCCGGCCGTCGGGCGTCGCGTCATAGTTGGGCCAGAGCGCAATCGATCGCTCGTAGGGTTTCCGGAAGAGAACGCGAGGTGTGCCCACCGCCAGCACCGGGGCCGTCCGGATGTCGACCGCGACCAGCGCATCGCCGTTACGGTAGAAGAGGGTGTTTCCGGCCCGCGGCCAGACCGGTTCACTGCCGCCGTCGGTCGACACCGCCGCCTTTTCGCCCGGACCGGGAAACGGCGCGATGTAGATCTCGTTGCGACCGGACTCATCAGACACATACGCGATCCAACGGCCGTCGGGCGAAAACACCGGCGCCCCCTCGCGGAACGGCGACGCCAGAAACGGCCGCACCTTCAGGCCGTCCACCGTGACCACCCAGATGTCCTGCAGGGTGACGGCGTTGACCGAGACGTACGCGATCGTGCGCCCATCCGCCGACCACGAAAAAGGATAGTTCGGCACCTGACCGGTGACGAGACGCTGCTCGGGTGCGCTGCCGTCCAGCGGATGGGCATAGATATCGTTGCGCCCGATGCTCAGGGCGAGCTGTCGCCCGTCAGGCGACCAGACCGGAAACGAACTGCTGCCCTTCGCGGTCAGACGGCTCGATGCGCCTCGTTTCAAGTCGTACAACCAGAGGTCCTCTTCGTCTCCTCGCAATGACGTGACGACGTAGCGGCCGTCTGGCGAGAGGCGGGGCTGGGCGTAGGGCTTCCCTGCGGCGCCGGTTGGCTGCTCGCTGCCATCAGGTGCGACCCAGACGAGTTCGTTCGTACGCGGCCCTGCTCCGGCCGCAACATACACCATGGTGCCAGTCTGCGAGAGGCCCACGAGCGAGACGCCAGTTGATGTCTGGCGAATGCCCTCGACGATGGGCTTCGGCGACCCAGTCGTCTGCATCCGGTCCGGGTCGAAGCGCACGGCGTACAGCGTGCCGGCGTCGACATAGACCAAGTGACCCGTCGGCAAGTAATGCGGGGCGGTGCCTTTCGCGAGCAGGCGCGATTGGTGCGTCGAGAGCACCTGCACGTACACCTGATCGTCGGAGACGCCGCCCTGTGCGGCGTACAGGACGCCTTTTCCGTTGGGCAGCAGCTCAGGGAAGCGATGCATGTTGTCATGCGCACCCGAGGTCGTCAGCGCCTGCGCCTCGCCGCCGTCGGCGGACACGCGCCAAATGCCAGTCGCCGTTCCCGGATTGAACAGGATCGATTGATCGGTCGTCCAGCTCAGACCAGGTTCGTCGATCGTTTCGTGCACGGTCCGCGG
>JBPYEE010000271.1:0-6262 GCA_051985095.1 Vicinamibacterales bacterium
GTTTCGTGCCGCGCAGCGCCGGAATCAGTCCGAAGAGGAGGCCGCTCGCCATCGACACGCCGAGGGTGAAGACGAGAATCCGCGCGTCAGGATCCAACCGGATCGCAATCCCCTGCGCGTCGCTCGACACCATCGCGACGAGCACTTTCGCGCCGGCCGTCGCGAGCGCGAGCCCGAGCAACCCACCCGCGCCGGCCAGGAGCAGGCTCTCGGTCAGCAACTGGCGCACGAGACGCATGCGGCCCGCGCCGAGCGACAGCCGCATCGCGATCTCCTGCTGGCGCGCCGTGGCACGGGCCAGAAGCAGGTTCGCCACGTTAAGGCATGCGATCAGCAGCACGAGCGTTACCACCGTCATCAGGACCAGAAGGGGCTGCGAGAATTCGCGCCGAAGCTGCGCGAAGCCTTTTGCGCCCGGATCGATGAGAACACGCGAGCTGGCGATGTTTCGTGTCTGTTCCTCGGTGATCGCGGGACCGATCTCCTCGGACCGGAGCTGGCGCATCAGCAGCGTCAGCGATTCGGCGGCCTGCGGATCGGTCACGCCCGGCCACCGGCGTCCCATGATGTTGACCCACGACGCCGTCCGCCGCGTCAGCCACATCCGTCCCGGCATCAGCACCGGCTGCATCGTGATCGGCAGCCACACGTCCACGATCTTGCCGACCGTGTCGCCGAAAAACTCAGGCGGCGCCACGCCGACAATCGTCAGCACGGCTTCGGTCGCGCGCGGCGCGTTCGGCGCGTCGGGCTCGAACCCGCTCGTGCCGCCGACGGTGAGCCCGCCGCGAAGGCGAATGGTGCGCCCGAGCACCTCTCTCGAGCCGCCGAACGCGCGCGTCCACAACCCGTGGCTGATCACCGCCACCGGTCCCGCGCCCGCGGCACGGTCGTCCTCGGGGAGGATCGGACGTCCGAGGATCGGATGGACGCCGAGGAACGAAAAATAATTACCCGTCACGAGCTCAACCGACCCGCTGCCGATCCGCTGCTCGTCGCCGGTCATCGTGACGTCCGGCACGATGCGCGCGCCCATGACGCTGCCGAAGACGTCGTTGCGAGCGCGGGTCTGCTCGAATCGCCAGTACGAGTACGATCCGCGGATCGCGACGAGCTCGTCGGGCCGCTCGATGGGCAGCGACCGGAGCAGGACGGCATCGACGAGACGGAAGATCGCCGTGTTGGCGCCGATCCCGAGCGCCAGCGTGAGCAGCACGACGATGGTGAACGCGGGATTGCGGACGAACGATCGCACCGCGTACCGCACGTCGCGCGCCAGCGCGTCGAGCCATCGGATGATCCAGGCTTCGCGGGAATACTCGGTCATCAGCGTCGTGTTTCCCATCCGTCGCGTTGCGTTGACGATGGCCGTCGGGCGGCTGTGCCCGCGGCGTTCCTCATCGCGGGCGAGCATTTCGCGATGGAAGTCGAGCTCCTCGGCCAGCTCGCGATCGATCCGTGTCCCGCTCCACAGGTAGCGAAAGTAGTGACGCAGGCGCGTCAGCATCGCTTGGGCTCGCGTCTAGCCGGCCTGCATGATCGCGGTGATCGCGCCAACGAGGCGTTCGAAGCCGGCGGTCTCGGCCAGAAGGCGTTTACGCCCCGCGGGGGTGATCCGGTAGAAACGGGCGCGGCGATTGAGGTCGGTTTCGCCCCAGCCGGCCGTCACCCAGCCTTTGACGAGCAGGCGCTGGAGGGCGGGGTAGAGCGAGCTCTCGCCGATCGACAGCACGTCGGCGGAGGTCTGTTCGAGATGCCGCGCGATCCCGTATCCGTGTGCCGGCGCGCGCGTCAGCGTTTTCAGAATCAGCATTTCCAGCGTGCCGGGCAGCAGCTCGGAGGCGATCGACTGTTTGTTCCGCATCCATGTTTAACAATGCATCGTTTATCGATACAAGTCAACGGCGACCTTTCGGTTCCTCCACCTCGCACAATTGACGATGTCCAATCCTGGGATCCGGCGCTGATTCGCGTCGGTTGCGTTCTCGAGAAGAAGGGCTGTCCAATTTGGTATTTGAGCCCGCACACATTCTGCAATCGTGGAGCGGGCTGAACTGGAGGATTACGACAGATGAAAGCCGCGCGCATTCAGCGATTCGGTCCACCCAATGTGATCGCGTACGACGACCTGCCTCAGCCGGAACCCGGCAGTGGGCAACTACTGGTCCGTGTAACCGCGGCAGGGGTTGGCAATTGGGACGCCCTCATCCGTGAGGGCAAGGTTCAACTCCAGCCGTTGCCCCTCATTCTGGGTTCCGAGTTGTCAGGAATTGTCGAGGCAACTGGCGCGAGCACTTCGGGGTTCATGCGTGGCGACGAAGTCTACGGCGCAACCAACGAACAATTCAGCGGGGCCTACGCAGAATTCGCGCTGGCGTCGGCCAGAATGATGGCGCAGAAGCCGAAGACTCTGAACTTCATCGAGGCAGCGTCGGCTCCGATTGTAACGGTCACAGCTTGGCAGATGCTCTTCGAGTACGCTCAGGTCACCGCTGGTCAAACTGTACTCATCCATGGGGCAGCAGGCAACGTTGGTGCGTACGCTGTGCAACTGGCCAGACAGGCTGGCCTTCATGTAGCGGCGACGGCTGCCTCCGGCGATCTGGCGTACGTTCAACGTCTTGGTGCTGAACGAGTGGTGGAGTACACGACCGAGCGGTTCGAGGAATTACTGACTGGGGTGGATGTTGTTCTCGATACGGTTGGAGGAGAGACGCAGCAGCGGTCGCTTCGAGTTCTGAGGCCAGGTGGGATTCTGGTCTCTGTCGTGTCGCCTGTTTCCGAGGAGATGCAAAAACGGTATGGCGTTCGAGCCGCGTATTTTTATGTAGAAGTGACGACGGCGCGGCTGAACAGGATCGCAGAACTGTTCGACGTCGGAAAACTGGCTGCGGACGTTGGAACGGTACTGCCACTTGAAGAAGCTCGCATCGCGCACGAGCTGCTTGTGGGGGCGCCCCATAAACGTGGCAAGATCGTGCTGACCATGACAGCCTGACAGTGTCAAGGGGCCGCGCATTGCCTGGGCTTGTCGCACAAACAACTCAACGTCCGACTCCGAAAGTACGACCTCGAGCAACCACACCCGCCTCGCGTGAAGGGAGGCAACGATGCACGAACGATTCAATTACCCGCAGGAAGCGATGGGCACACAGACGGCGATGTTTGGGTCTCGCGCACCATCTGCATGGCTGCGGCCTCGATCTATGCTCGCTGTGGCTGAAGATTGACGCACATAAGCCCGAATACGGCGTGCCAGCTGCCGTAACAGAAACCGCGGTGACCGGTGTGTAAGGGGCACCTCGCAGGCGCAGCACACTTGGACGACGAAGGACAGCCGATTCAACAGAACGGGAAAATAGTACCGAGGAGGGATTCTCGTGAAAGCAATCAGAACTCACGGCCGCGGCGGGCCAGAGCAATTATTCTTCGAGGATGCACCACTGCCGGAGGTCCGGCGTGGAGATGTGCTGGTACGAGTACGCGCCACTGGCATCACACCAGCGGAACTGACCTGGGATGAAACTTATCAGAACGCCGACGGCACGGCGAGGATTCCGGGCATTCCGGGGCACGAGGTCGCGGGCGTTGTAGAACGGACGGCGCCGGACGTCACGGACTTTCGGCCAGGCGACGAAGTATATGGCCTGGCTGATTTTCCACGTGACGGGGCGGCAGCCGAGTTCGCGGCAGTGCGGGCGGCCAATCTAGCTTTGAAGCCACACAGCATCTCGCACGAGCAGGCCGCGGCATTGCCGCTTTCGGCGCTGACGGCTTGGCAGGCGCTTTTCGACCATGCACATCTCGCTGGCGGACAACGCGTGCTGATCCACGGCGGCGCCGGAGGGGTGGGGTCGCTGGCGGTTCAACTGGCGCACTGGCGAGGCGCCCGGGTATTAGCCACGGCGTCTGCGCGCGACGCGGCCTTCGTGCACAGCCTGGGGGCCGACGATGTGATCGACTACCACGCCACACGGTTCGAGGAAACGCTGCAAGAGATCGATATGGTGCTGGACACGATCGGCGGCGAGACGCGGGAGCGCTCCTGGCGCGTGCTGCGGAGAGGCGGCGTACTGGTCACATTGGTTTCGCCCATTCCGGCCGGCGTCGCCGAGCAGCACGGCGTGCAGGGTGTTTTTTTCATCGTGCGCGGGAATCGAGGGCAACTGGATCAAATCTCGAAGCTCGTCGATGAGGGGAAGTTGAAGCCGGTGATCGCCGAAGTTTTACCGCTCGCCCGCGCTCGGGAAGCCTTCGAGCACGGCGCTGGCGTCCATTCTCCTGGCAAAATCGTGCTTCAGGCCTCTGCAGCCTGAACGCAGCTAAGAGCCAACTGAACCAACACCTCGGTCGGTGATCGTCGCGCCGATGACCACTTAGCGGTATCGCATTCCTGACCTCCTCCGCAGTCACGCCCGTTTACGCCAGCCAGGACCAAGCTGGTTCGCAGGTAGATCGACGCGAAATCGGTGTGTTCTACCGTCAGCCGATCGAGGGTCCAGCGGATGTCGGGAAATCGCACCTCGCGCAGGCCCAGGGACACGAAGCCTGTCGTCGCGGCTTCGAGGTGGGATTTCATCTTGGCTGCGCGTATGCTCGGGCATCTGCACGGGGGGGCGCCGACGGAACCTACGAGCGACGGCTCCTCGTCCGCACCAGGGTCTCGGCAACGAACTCATCGCCCCGACGACAACGGTGATCGGAAACAGGTCCGAATGTCGCGCGCGCCTCGGCGGCCTGCTCAAGTTCTACTACCGGCAGGCCCGCGTACCTCCATCGATCGAGTTTCTGCACACGACGGGTACTTGTGCACCGTATCGGTGTGGTCAGCCCTGCAGAGCGAACGAGCATTCCGAGAGACTTCGTTCTTCTCAGAGGCACTTCGCAGAAATCTTGCTCTAGCTCGCCGAGGGTCCTTCGGCACGGCATGATCACGCGAGCAAGAATGCAATTAGGGAGAGGAGTCAGGAGAGGCCACAGACAACGCGACCGTCGCCCATGCGGTGCCCGACTGCGAGATCCATTGATCGTGGCCGTAGGGAAACCCGCTCTCGAAGTAGGGCTGAATCTTCATCGCCCGGCTCTTGACCAGCCAGCTCCCGTCCTTGGCCTGCGTTCCCAGGAGAAACCCCACTCCGCGACGGATCGCGCGGTTTGTCGCGGGTACGCCGAGCTCTCGAAGGGTAAATACCACCTGGCCAGTCGCGTAGGCGTCACTCGCGAGGTTCGGCGTCTGCCCCCACCCGCCGTCCGAGCCTTGGAGGTCGGTCAGTTCGAGTAGCCGCCTGTCGCGCAACGCCTGCTCCGCGCCCGCCCACGACAGTCCCAGGAGTTGCATAACGCGCTCCTCCGTGCTCATGGGCACTTGAGCCGCGAGCCACCGGACGGCTCGGCTGATTCGATCGGCAATCTCGATTTTGCGCGCCGGTGCACCGTACACCGCAAGGGTTCGAATGGCGATCGCCGTGCGGCTGACGTCCGCATCCATGATCGGGGCTCGGGTGCCGATGCCATGCCAGTTTCCCGCCTCGCGCTGTTTCGCAACTAGGTAGTAGACAACTGTCTCCGTGCTGACACTAGGCCGAATACTCAGCGCCGCCGCCATGAGCGCGTTGTATTCCTGTGTGTCGGGCAGCCCTCCCGATTCGCGCCCTTGCAGGAGGCCTCTCATGCCGGCCGCGAGAGTCGAAGTGACCTGAGATATGTCTGAGGTGGCCGGTTCTGCGCGCCAGCCACGACGCGACGCGTATTCGGTAGCGATGCCGGTGAGTGGCTGGGCGTGACAGGCTACGCATCCACCATCGGTCATTACCCGGGAAGACGCTGCGCGCAACAGCGGCAGGCTCCGTTCCACCGCCTGCCGCGGCGTCAATGCCGCTTCGGCCGTGGAATAATCCACGGCCGTGTGCGCGGACCCTTGACTGGCTCGCAGCTTCAGCGCGGCCAGCACGGCTGGATTGTTGTACTTTCGCGCCCAGTCTGCGACCGTTTCGCCGGTGTTCGAGGCGACTGACGGATCGGCCCCATGCTCGAGCAGCATCTCAATGATTCGTACGTCAGGACGGTCGCTGCCGACCGCCCACACCAGCGGGGTCAATCCTCGTGCGTCACGAGCATTGACGGAAGCGCCGGCGTCCAGCAGCAACTTCACGACCGCGGAGCTCGCGTCGGCGGTTGCCAGATGCAACGCGGTCAAGGAGCCAAACAAAACGGGGCCATTCTTGACGATGCCATCGATAGCCGGCGATATCGCGTTGACATT
>JBPYEE010000272.1:0-12748 GCA_051985095.1 Vicinamibacterales bacterium
AGCACGTAGGGCACAAGCACGGCGGCGACGACGGCGGCGAACACGATGATCGGCAGGCTCATCGCGACGCTCCAGCGTTGACGAGCTGGATGTGCTCGAACATCTCCATCGGCAGGTGGACGCCCGAGGTCGCGAGCTGCTCGCTGGCCTTGGGGCGAATTCCCGTCGCACGGAACCGTCCGGCAACGGCCCCCTCGGGCGTTACGCCGGTCCGCTCGAAGAGGAAGATCTCTTGCATCGTGATGACGTCGCCTTCCATGCCGGTCACCTCCGAAATCGAGGTCACCTTGCGGGTGCCGTCGGCGAGGCGCGACACCTGGATGACGAGGTCGAGCGCCGACGCAATCTGTTGGCGCATCGCCTTGTCCGGAATGTTCAGGTTCGCCATGGCCACCATCGTGTTCAGACGATAGAGCGCATCGCGCGGCGAGTTGGCGTGGATCGTCGTCAGGCTGCCGTCATGCCCGGTGTTCATCGCCTGCAGCATGTCGAGCGCTTCTTCGCTTCGCACCTCGCCGACGATGATGCGATCGGGCCGCATCCGGAGGGCGTTGACGACGAGCTCGCGCTGCCGGATCGCGCCCTTGCCCTCGATGTTCGACGGCCGCGTCTCGAGGCGGACAACGTGCCGCTGCCGCAGCGTGAGCTCCGCGGCGTCTTCGATCGAGATGATTCGTTCGTTCTCCGAAATGAATCCAGAGAGCACGTTGAGCAACGTCGTCTTGCCCGCGCCGGTGCCGCCCGAGATGAGCACGTTCAGGCGGCAGCCGATCGCCGCGCGCAGGAAATCGAGCATCGGCTGCGTCAATGACGCCCGATCGACAAGGTCCTGGTCGCCGAGACGATCGGTTCGGAAGCGCCTGATCGACAACGCCGGGCCATCAAGCGCGAGCGGTGGAATAATCGCGTTGACGCGCGACCCGTCGAGCAGACGCGCGTCCACCATCGGGTGCGATTCGTCGATGCGGCGGCCCACGGAGCTGACGATGCGCTCGATGATCCGCAGCAGGTGCCGGTCGTCCTTGAAGGTCACGCCGGCGGCCTCGGCGAGGCGGCCGTTCCGCTCGATGTAGACCCGATCGAAGCGATTGACGAGGATGTCCGAGATATCGGCATCGAAGAGCAGCGGTTCAAGCGGCCCCAGCCCGAACAGCTCGTTGAGCACGTCGACAATGAGACTGTCACGCTCGGCGTGACTGAGCGGGACGCCGCGATACTCGCGATCGAGCATGCCGACGATCAGTGAACGAATCTCCGGTTCGCCCTCTTCGCGTTTGATCTCGGCGAGGCGGTCGAGGTTCAGGCGGTTCAGCAGATCCTGATGAATCTGGCTCTTGAGACCCTGATAGTCGGCGACGGCCGCAGCCGATGAAGTGGTACCAATCGTCATTCAGCGTCTCCTCGTTTGCCCTGCCGGCGTCCCGTCAGGAGACCGAGCAGGCTCCCGGTCCGCGCGCCCTGGTCTCCCTCGGTGACCACACCCGAGAGCGCGCGGCCGTAGGCGGCGAACGACGCCGCAAGCTTGTTGTGATTGTCGACCACCAGCGGCCGTCCCTTGTTCAGCGCCGCGATAGCGACGCGATAGTTGCTCGGGAACCGATGGCTGATCGGCGCGCCAACGGCGCGTTCGAGTTCCTGCGATGGGATCTCTGCGTCGCGGTCGTAGCGGTTCACGACGATCTGGACCTGGTCGGCGCCGTATCGCTCGCGGAGCGCCGCGGCGGCCCGGCTCGCATTGCGGATCGCCGTGAGCTCCTGGGTGGCGACCACGATGATGCGCGAGGCCAGCCTCAGCGCCTCGTCCGCTGAGGGATCTGAACGCAACACGTCCAGCACGACGAAGCGGTAGCAGCGCAGCGCCAGTTCAACAACGGCGCGGACGCGGCGCGGCTCGAATGGCGCAGCGACCGGGCGATCCGGCGACGCGAGCAGATCCGGCCCGGCGCCGGTATTGACAACGAGCCCCTTCAGGAACGCTTCGTCGAGGCGATGCGTATTGTCGAGTGCATCGGCCAACGAGAACTTCGGTTCGACGCCCATGAAGAGCGCTGCGTCGCCGCCAGCCGGATGGAGGTCGATCAACAGCGCCCGGCGCTTGTCGATCGCCGACAGCGTCGTCGCGGTGTTCACCGCGAGCGTCGTCGCGCCGACGCCGCCCTTCGCACCGACGACGGCGAACAGCTCTCCGGTGGCAACGCGTGTCGACCCGGCGACACGGGTCAGCGCAGCGTCGAGCTGGGTGACGTCAATTGGCGACGGCACGCATTCGGTGATGCCCGCGCGCATCGCTTCAAGCATCAGCGCCGGGTCGAGTGGCGCGATGATCACGACACCTGTCTGCGGGTGCATCTGGCGAATCGTGCGCAGATGGGCAAAGGCCTCACGATGTTCACGTACGTCGACGAGCAGAATGACGGGCGCCTCGGTTCCGGGTTGCGTGAACCGCTGCAGTGCGGTGATCGGCACGATCGCGTAGCGCCGTCCGAGCGCCTTCAGGCGTTCCTCGGGCTGCGCGTCGGCCGGCGAGACGAGAACGATCGTGGAAGCCATGTTCCTCACTGTGTCAGCGGACGAGCGCGAAGACTTTCAGGAACGACGACTGCGGTCCAACGGTGTTGCCGCCGGTCACTTTGTCGCCCGGCGACAATACGAGCCGGCCGATGACGGTGTCCGGCGGCGGGTTGACCGCTGGCGGACATTCGATGAACAACCCCATGATGTTTTCGATTGGAACGCCCGTCGCTTTCCCGTTCTTTGCAAGGTTCAGGGCGTCCGGACTGATGAGCGGAATCGCCACGATTCGCGGGCTGATGTCGAAGGTGCTGCCGGCCACCCCGCCATGGCCGTCGTTCAGGCCGGGATTCCAGTACGCGTTGGGATCCTGGTTGCAGAGGCTGTCGGAGTCTGTATAGGTCCCCTGCTTCGTTTTGCCCGTAATGTTGCCGGTTTCAAGCGTCACCGTCCCGCCGATGACACTGGTCGCGTTGACGCAGCTCTTGATCGCGTTCTCATAGCAGGCGCCGCCCGGGCACACCAGGTCGAGTGCCTGGAAGGATCCGGCGTTGAAGAGATTCGCGCTTCCGGTTTTTAACGTGAGCTCGAGTCCGTAATCGGCGGTCAAGTTGCCAGCGCTGTCGACCGGTGCAAAGCCGCTGCCGGGCGACGTCGCCGTCGGCGGGACGTAGACGTCCGGCGTGAGGACCGTCGGATCGAGCGTGCCGTTGTTCTTGTACTTGTCGAACGTCGAGCTCGTGTTCCAGGGGACGGGTGGTGCCGGCCAGTGCTCTACCCATCGATCGATGAGCGCCCAGGGCTTCAGGCACTGCGTGGCGTTGCCGGACATCGCTTCAGCCGTCGCGGTCGCGCGAATACCCTGTGTCCCGAGACCGACCAGGTTGCCCATGAACATCGGCAGGGCGTTGCCGTGCGCGTCGTCGCGATACACATCGACCCTGACGCACGTCGACGTCCCATCAGGGCAGACCGGGAAGGTGATGTCGGTGGTGATGTCGACCGCTGGCACCTGCCCTCCCACAAGATTGTCAAGCGCCGCCGTGTGCGCCGAGAGTTTCGCGGGACCCGTGTCTGTCTTGTCGCTCCCGTTGTCGAATCCAAGCGCGATCGCACCCGCCAACGCCCCCGCATCGGCCGCGTTCTGCGCCTGCCGACGACCGAGCCAGAACAACCCGAAATCGATGGCGAACGCGCTGAGCGCGGTCAGCATCAGCAGACCGACGGCGACGTGCACGAGAATTGCGCCACGGTCATCGATCAGGCGGCCGACACTCGGTTTCATAGGCGTACTCACTTGTTGTCTTTCGATTTCGCCGCGCCCTTCTGTGGTGCGGGCGCATCGACCGCGCCGCCGCCGCCAGACAGTTCCTGGCCAAGGCCGTCGCCCGAGGGCAAGAACCGGTGCATGTTGTTCGGCAGCGGCGGCACCTCGTCCGGGTTGAGTGGGCGGACGAGCCGCGGCGTAATCAGCACCATCAGCTCGGTCCGTTGCTTGCTTTCCGCTTTGCTCCTGAACAACGGTCCAATGATCGGCAGGCTGCCGAGCACCGGAATGGCCTCCGTGTCGTCCTGCGAGAGGTTGTTGAGGAGGCCGGCAATCGCGAAGGACTGGCCGTCGCGCAGCTCGACGTCGGTTTCCGCACGGCGCGTCGTCAACGACGGAATTCGGAATCCCGACAACGTGATGCCGTCGGCGAAATCGAGCGCGCTGACTTCCGGTCGAACCTTGAGTCGAATCGTATCGCCCGCGATCGTTGGCTTGAACGTCAATCGCACACCGAATTCTTTGAACTGGATGGTCACCGCATTGTTCAGGCCCTGCACGACCGGCACCGGGAACTCGCCGCCGGCGAGAAAGCTGGCTTCCTGGCCGTTGTAGGCGATCAGGTTCGGCTCGGCGAGGCTCTGCAGGTAGCCCTTCGTTTTCAATAGTTGAACGACGGCGCCGATGTCGTATTTCTCGCTGAACAGGAACAGGTTCAGGAAGTCGCTGAACGAGAACTGGCCCGTCGCCGACGTGACGGCGCTGCCAGGGTCGCTGCTCGCCTTCGTGTAATTCAGGTTGGCGAAGCCGGGCGCACTGAACTGGCCCGTGGTGATGCGGCCGACGGTGTTGCCGATGCCCGTGGGGCTGGTGAACCAGGACGCCCCGAGCTGGGTCATCGCCTGGCGATTCACTTCAGCAAACCGGACCTGGAGCAGCACCTGCTGACTCTCGGAGCCGCCTGGCAGCTGCAAGAGGTTGATGACCTTGAGCTTGGAATTCACGGCCTGGGCAATCTCGCCCGCGCGCAGACTCACCTGATTGCTCGAGACGTTGCCCGACAGCACAACAGCCTCATCGTTGAAGCCCACATTGATGTTTTCGCCCGGGAACAGCGCCTGAAGCTGCTGCTGAAGCGGCGGGACGCCAGGTTCGACCACCAGGTCGTACTGCGTGCGCTCGGTCGCGCCCCACACGACGAGGCTGATCGTTCCCGGCGCCTTGCCGTCGATCAGAATTTCCCTCGCTTGCACCACTGTGGCGTCGGCAACCACGGGATTCGTGATGGCGATTCGCGTGACGTCGAAGGCGGTCGAGAGCACGATCGAGCGGCCGGCGGTGACATGCACCTGCGGGACCTGTGCCGTCGGCGGCGCTGCGGGCTGTTGCGGTTCGTCGGCCTGCGCCGGTGGCGGCGCGGCGAGAAGCACCGCGCAGCACAGCGGTGCGAGATTGACAAGTCCGAGAATCCTGGTCGGTTTCACCGTACGATCTCCTCAGTGCGTTTCGACGCCCGAATGGCTTCGACGCGATACGGCTGCGGCGCCTGAGCGACAGGCGGCGGCGGCGGCGGTGGTACAACGGCGACCTTCCGGCCCGGGGCCGAATGAATGACCGGCGGCGGCGCAGCGGGGTTCATGAGTTCGGTCAGTCGAATGCCGGCGGTCTGCGTCGGCTGGGGATCGAGGGGGTTACGAAGCGCCAAAACGATCTGGCCGTCGGTGGCCGCGAGCGCGATCCGCTCGGCATCGGGCGGTGTGACCGCCAGGGTCACGACCGTCGTCTTGATCGGCTTCCCGTCCTTCCGCGACTCTTCCTGATCGAACCGCGTGCCGGAGGTCAACACCTGAACATTGGTCACGACCGTCCGGGACATCGCGTTGTTGTTCTCGCGCACCATCGCGAGGACGTCGACGCGTGTGCCAGGCACGGCAAATCCCGCGACGCCGATCACCTCGTTGACCTTCACCGAGATGGCGCGCATGCCCGCGGGAATCGTCGGCGGCAGACCCGCTCCGGCCTCGATCGGCGCGAGCTTGCTTTCGGACAGCGGCTCGTTGGCGAGCACGGGCACGATGACGCCGCGGTTGACGACCTTGTCGACGCTGTCGAAGCCGCCAGGCAGCGGATCGCTCGACGGCCAGGGAACCAGTTTGACGTCATCCTTCGTGACGAGCGTTCCGAGCGCGAGCTCGTGCTTCGCCACGACCGCGGAATAGTGAGCGACCGGCACCTCGCGGACCGGGATCCGCCTCACCGCGCGGTAGACGGCGTAACTGGCCGCGGTGGCCAGAACAACCGCAACCGTCACAACCACGAACGATCGAGAATTCCGACTCATGACCTCTCCTTCTAAGGTGCCGCTGCGATTTCGACCCGCATCGTCGACGCCGCCGCCAGCATGATGTCGGCGTACGGCGTGCCGCCGAGCAGTGCCGCGGCGGGGCCGAGGAAAATGAACTTGTGCGGGTACTGCACTTTCACCGTCACGATGTTGATGATCAGACCGCTGGGTTCGATCGCTTCGGTCCCGTACGTGACGACGGGCGCTGGAGCGGTATCGGTGAGACCCGACGCGGCGAGATAGTTGTTCACGCGATTCTGCACGTCCGACGCGGCGTAGCCCGGCAACACTCCAACGCGAGCGCCTTCCCGCGCGGCGTTCGTGATGACCTCGTACCGCTGGAACAGCACGGCGAAGTCGGCGATGGCCGCCACCAGTGCCAGGAGAATCGGCAGGGTAACGGCGAGCTCAATCAGCTCAGCGCCGCCATCGCAGGTTCGAAACCGTCGAAGCAGCCGGATCAGCGCGTCCATAGCGTCACCACCAGACCCACGAGCATCGGCACCGCGTACGCCACCCGTGGCGCGTCGGCGTCGGCCAGCGTCAACCCTTCTGCGGGCTTGAGACCCACCGTCATCCAGAACGTCGCCAGAAACTTGAGATTGCGTAACGCCCGCGTGAGGTATCCGCTTTTCAGCGCGACGATCATCGCGATGACCCCGCCGGCGAGCGTCGTATAAAGGGCGACGAATAAGATCGAACTGGGGCCAAGCCACGCACCGAGCGCGCCGAGCAGCTTGACGTCGCCGGCGCCCAGACCGCCCAGCGCGAAGAACGGAAAGAACAACGCGATCCCGAGCAGCCAGCCCGCAGCACTCACCGTGATGCCAGCCGCGCCACCCACGATGACATGCGCGACGAAGGCCAGCAGCGCGGCTCCGAACGTCAGCAGGTTTGGAATCCTGCGGCAGCGCAGATCACAGATGCAGGCCAGCACGGCAACGGTCAACGCGAATATGGATAAAGAGTGCATCATCACTTACTCACTTACGGTGTCGGATCCGGTACTTCCCAGAGGCTGTTCGTGCCTGTCGTCCAACTCGTGTAAACGGCGCTGATGGCGCCACCAAACAATTCGAACCCCGCGACGCCGCAGAAGCCGATCGCGCCAGTGAGCAGCGCGTATTCGATCAAGTCCTGTCCCTGCTCTTCAGCGGCGAGTCGGGTGAGAAGGCGCAGCATCTCCGTCAACAGAAACAAAGGTGAGCGCACCGGACGACGACCGCCCGATGCGCTCGGACCCCGGTTAGGGGATCTTGGCCGCCATCGTGGTGATGTAGTTGGCCATGTCGGTGTACCAGGTGTTCAGGTTGTTACCTGCCAATGTCGCACCTGTTGCCGCGACGATTGAAATGAACGTCGCCAGCAGCGCGTACTCGATGAGGTCCTGGCCCCCATCCTCTCGAACCAACCGAACGAACAGACCCTTCATGTGCTCCTCCGAGCAAATCACGTGACGAAGTGGTGCCGCAGGGTGGGTGCCTTCGAGCGTGTGAGCGCGCCGTAGCGCCTCGTCATCCCATATGTGAGACAAAAGCTCGTGCTTCCCACCTGCTGCAACCGGCACAGCGCTGTTTGCTATCTGTCGCGTCGGCTGTGCGGCGGCGCGACAAATCTCGTAACCGGACTACCCCTCCTCGTTCGTCCGCACCCAGCCGTTCATCTGCCCGCTCTCGCGGCGCATCAGAAACCGCAGCGATTCGACCGATGGCGGCGCAGTAGTCAGGAATTCCGCTCCGACGTGATAAACCCCGGTTCCCGTGATATCCAGACAGCGCACGACCCGAACGATCTCCTCGAAATCTCCTCCCGCAAACGTGATCCGCAGCGTCGCGACGCTGCCGACGGCCAGCGGCCGCCGGCTTTCGACCAGACACCCCGTCGGCCCGCAGTTGAGGATGCGCACGCCGATTTCCGTGGTGACCGCGCCGATTTCATCGCCCCCTCGATCACGCCACTCCTCAAATCGATGAATCATTCCGCCTCCGGGACGCCGCGCTTGTCCGCATCGTCGACCGCCCTTACCGTTCGATCGACCACCGCAAGTCGAATGCGGTGACGGACGAAGCCGCCGACCAGGACCGGACGGCTGTCGACGATCCGCGCCCGCACATCGACGCCCTCTGGTCCCGTCAAATGGACGGTCACCTCTTCGCCAAGCCGCCCCGGGTCGGTTCCAGTCGCCACGATGTCGCCGTTCTTCAGCCGACGCACCACGACATCTCGCAAAACTCGAAGCACGCCTTCGGTGTTCGCAAACTCGACCCTGGCGTCTCGTCGCCACGCACGCATCGACACCGCGATATCGCAACGACGATGCCCGCTAAAGAGTCGGCGTGATGACGGTCGGTTTCTCGTTATGAGCGTGCAGGTTGCGGAGGGATCGACGACTTCAGCGGTGACAAGAGCGTGCGCGTATGATTCTGGTCCCAGCCAGAAAGAACATCGCGCCTGAGAAGTCTACCGGCGGTCGAGAGGGTGAGCGGATGACGGTCGCACGGCGAGCGTCGTTCCAGCGACCATGTTGACTCGACGCAGGGTTCCCGCGGGCAGCTCGACTACAGCGTGAGCGCCGAAGGCCACCGCGACGCGCCAGGGCCGCACATCGTGGCGGATCTTCAGAATCCGGCCGTCACGCGCGATGAACGCGATGTCGATCGGGAACTGCATGAAGAAGGTGTGCACCGCCGAGCAGGGGGCGATGATCATCGCGCTTCCGTCTGCCAGTGAGGAGCGTCCGAGGAGGCCTTTGTTGCGAGCGGCTGAGTTGAAGGCGGTCAGGAGGTCTTCGGCGATGACGCGGTCGGTACTCGTGTCGATCAGGACGTGGCGTTCGTCCCCGGACTGCAGCAGAGGGTTCAGGAAGCTGCGCATAGATGTGCACCGTTGACCGGGAGTTGTCGCACGAAGCGGCGGGCTTAATCTGGCAGGGTCCAGAAAGCCCAGCCGTACGTCGACCCTCGATGTCTGGGGCGTCTGCCGCGTAACCAGTTGCCGTCGGTCAGCTTACCGCCGATTTTCGGTGCCAGCGCCTCGCGGTCTGCCCCTTGCCGTTTCGACCGGCAGCGCGATGGCAACAGTTCCGTACTTCGTTTTGAGTCCCAGCATCATTCTCAGCCTCGGCGGCCTGATCCGCGGCGCGGACACGACCGTGCCGACGCCAGCCGAGGATTGGCGGCAGGCCATCGTGGACGTCGTGATTCCGGCACACAACGAATCCGAGAACATCGTGCTGTGCCTGGCGTCGGTGCTCCGGCAAACGCTCCGGCCGCGGCGAATCATCCTGGTGGACGACGGGAGCCAAGACACCACAATCGAGCACGCCGAGGCGTTCTGTGCCCATCATGGGCTCGCGCTCGTCGCAATCCGGAGACGAGCGCCGATCGGCAAGACACCGACGATCAAACGCCAGGCACGAGAGCTCGATGCCGATGTCGAATTCGTGCTCGATGCCGACACCGTGCTCGAGTCCGATAACTACATCGAGCGAACGGTTCAGGAACTGTATCAGGCCATCGGCATCGCGAGTGCGTTTGGAACCATTCTCCCCCAGCGTCAGAAGGACCGCCGTCGGATCGAGCAGACCGCGGAGGTGCAATCGTTCCGCGCCTCGGCCGGAGCGCCGCTAGTTTCCAACACCGCCGGATGGGTGCCCGCCCTCCGCCGTGGTCTCACCAATCTCTACCGAGAAGTGCTGTATCTGTTCCTGCAGCGTTTTGTGTATCGCGGGCAGATGAAACTGTTTGGTACGACGACGAATCCGGTTGGATGCGCCGTGGCGTATCGCCGCAAGTACGTCGGCGCCATGTTCGACCATGTCGAACCGATCCTCGGTGACGATCTCACCAACTCGGAAGATATCTTCATCGGCTTCTCGATGCTGAACGAGGGATACCGGAACGTTCAGCTCGCTGACGTCTACGCACGGACGGTCGAACCGGAGATTCACCGGCTGCCTCGCCAAATCTATCTCTGGTCGTCGTCGTTCCTGCAGTCGTGCTACTACTTCGACCCGCTGGTGCGCAGTCCGTTCAAGGCCATCAAGCGGTGGTGGGCGGCGCGCGGACCGCGCAAGCCGACGACCCGCCCCGTCGCGATGCCGTCCCGAGCGAGTGTGGCGCAGGCGCAGCCGCTGTTTGCGGTGCCGGTGCTCGCCGCGCCGGGGGGGCGGTCGACGCTGGCGCGCACAGCAGTGGTGGGGCCGTCGACTTTCCCTGCGTTGATTCCGGTCGGCCACCGTGAACACGCCGGCAGAGGTTTCTACGCCGGCGACCGGCGGGTGGTCCGCGAACCGTACCGTCAGGCGTTCGGCCGCGAGCGAACGGAAGCGTACGGGCGTCCGGCAGGCTGGATCCTGCTGATGGGAGCCGTCGAGAAGGTGTTCTTCCCCACCACGTTACTCATCATGGTGCTGCTCAGACTGTGGTCCGGGTTGCTACTGACGGTTGTCATTGAGACGCTCATCTGCGTCATCGCGCTCGCGTCTGTGATGAAGAATCGCCGTCTCGAGTATCTCGTCAAGGGCATCGCGATCACGCCCATCCGCTACGGCCTCCTCGGATGCGAGCTCGCAACAATCGGTCGATTCGCGTCGGATTTGTGGATCACCAACAATCGAAAATGGCGCAAATGAGAATGGCGTGTTTGCTCGTTGCCGCGCTTGCAGGCGCGCCCGCAGCGCTCGGAGCACAACCACCTGTCCCCGAGGCCGCAATGGCTGCGGAGAGCGCCGCCCGGTGGGACGAGGCCGTTGCCGCCTACCGGTCGGTCCTCGACCGCGAACCGGCGCGCGCCGATCTCTGGGTCCGGATTGCGGACATCGAGGCGAAACGCGGCGACATGACCGCCTGCATTCGTGCCCTCGCGCAGGCGGTCGCGCATCAGCCGAACGCGCCGGCGCTGTATGCGCGGCTGTCGCAGGCATACGCGACCGGCGGTTGGGGCGTGCCGGCGCTGCGAGCGATCGAAACGGCGCTGGCGCTGCAGCCCGACAATCCGACGTACCTGCGAGCTCGAGCCACCTTGGCGACCTGGACCGGCGAATATCGATCCGCGGAAGAGAGTTATCGGACGCTGGCGGCGCTCGATCCGCGCGACGTCGAGCTTTCGTTGCTTCACGCGCGCGTGAGCGCCTGGGCCGGCGACACCGACGAAGCAGTGCGAGAGTACCGGCGGTACCTGACGGCGGAGCCAAATGACGCAGCCGCCTGGCTGGAGCTCTCACGCACGGAGCGCTGGCGCGGCAACTTCCGCCGTGCACTCGATGCACTCGACGCCTACGAAACGCGATTTGGCACGAACGCCTCGTTCGAAGGTGAAATGGCGGCCGTACTCGCCAGCGCGGGACGACCGCAAGCGGCCGAACGCATGCTCACGCCGCTGCTGTCAGCCACACCAAACAGTTACGAGCTCCTGCTGACACAGACCCTGGCGCTTGCCGAGCAGCGGCGCGCCCGTGATGCGTTTGCGTCGCTGGAGGCGGTGAAGAACGTATCGCCCAACGGCATGGAGACGGAGAGCGCTGGGCGCGTGCTGCGCACGCTGCTCGCATCGTCAGCCGAATCACCCTTCAGCGTGTATTCCGACTCCGATGCATTGCAGATTGCGCGTTTTGCGCCGCAAGCGACGGTTGCGCTGCAGACCGGCACGGCAATCAAGGCAGGGTACGAACGCACCGCACTCGAAGCGCGCGCCGGTACGGGCCTCACTGCCGTCGACGGGTCGACTACCGCATGGTACGAGCATACGTTTGCGGGCCTCGCTCAGCGGTTCGGCAACGTCACACTCAGCGGCCAAGCCGGCTACGCGCGCGACGAGACCTACGTCCACCATACATATGGAGTCGGTCTTGACGCGATGCTGGCCGACAGCCTGCGGTTTTCGGTCAGTCGCGCCTTCACCCCATTTGTTGTCTCACCACGGACAGTGTCGCTGGGGATCACTGACACCAGGAATCGGCTGCAGTTCGATTGGACGCCGACGCTGACATCCCACGTCGCCTTCGATGGCGCCTACGACCAGTTGTCGGACGGCAATCGACGCTGGGAGATGACGATCTCACCGCGTCTGGCAGCGGCGCGGACGTCACACCTGAACCTGGATCTCGGCTTCTCGGCGTACCGGCTCGAAACGACCCACGACCTGGCCGACGGCTACTACGACCCGCGCCGGTATGAGTCATATGCAGCGACGGCCTATCCGTACTTCAAGATCCGCGAGAGCATCGGCGTCGGCGTGTCCCTTGCGGCGGGCATCCAGCGCGGTACCGAGTCTCCATCATTTCAGTTTGGCGGCAACGCGACGGCCGAAACGAGCTTCGGCATTTACCAGGCGTGGGCACTCAAAATCAGCAGCAGCGCGACAGTCAACCAACGTCTGACCAGTGGGGCGTTCCGGGGGTTCGGGACCGCGGCGACGCTCGTCAGACGCTTTTGAGCCTACCGGGAGACTAGACGCCACATGCGAGTACTCATTACGGGCGGCGCAGGATTCATCGGATCCCATTTGGCGGAGCGGCTGCTCGCCGATGGGCATGAGGTAACCGTCCTCGACGATCTCTCGACCGGGTCGCTCGGCAACATTCAAGAGTGTGCGGAGAATCCTCGCTTCTCCTACACGATCGGTTC
>JBPYEE010000273.1:0-26563 GCA_051985095.1 Vicinamibacterales bacterium
AGCACGTACGGCGACGCCGTGAGCAGCGGGTCAACGTCGTTGCGTTCCAGAATCGGCGCACGCGAAATACGCCTGAACGTCCGGCCGCCGTCGTCGCTGATGGCCAAGCCCGCGAACAGATAGAAGGGAACGGTCACGCCACGCGTCCACCCCGTGTAGTACAGATACGTCCGGTCCGCCGCCGCAACGACGCACGAGGAGGTCACGCCATTGTCGTCGAAGCTGCCGAGTTCGCCAACCCCTAACGCGGGGGTTGGGGAGACCCACGAGGCAGGCGCCGTTCGGTCCGGGTCCCATTCCGCACAGCCGATCTGGGCGCGACCGTGCTCGTCCCGTGCACTCACGTACACACGCACCTGCTCCGACCCGGCAACCCGGTCAACCACCGGGAGGGCCGCGTGACTCAGCGCCCAGGGGGGGCGCGCGGTTCCATCAATGACCAGACCCCGCTTGCTCCACTGCCAGGCCGATCTGACGGTCGCCGCCTGCTGCGTCGAGGGACCCATCAGAGGCTGACGGTGTCGCTGGTCTTGTCGAGTAGTTCGGCGCGGGGCGCCACGTGGACGCTCTTGGGCTTCGTATTCTTCATGATGGCCGCGCCGGCGCCGACCAGCGTCTCGGGCGCAACCACGATCGAGTTGCGGAGCGTCGCATTGACGCCCAGAAAACAGAACGAACCGATGCGAACATTGCCGGAGATCACGACATGGGAGGTGACAAATACGTGGTCATCGATCGTGGAATCGTGACCAACGTGATTGCCGCTCCACAACGTGACGTTGTTTCCGATTCGGACGAACGGCTGGACGGTGTTGTCCTCGAGGATGAAGCAGTTGTCGCCCGGTGGGGAGTCGGTGAGATAGCTGCACCGGCTGCTGACGTAGCTGACAAGCGAATACCCGAGCTCCTTGGTCCGGGCGTACTTGCCGGCGCGGACGCGGTTCATTTGCGCGTAGCTGAGGGCGACGAACATGCTGCACTGCGACGGCGGATATCGTTCGACGACCGTCTCGAAATCGATCAACGGAAGGCCGCAGAATTCGTCCGCCGACCGAAATGCGCTGTCGACGGTGAAGGCCACCACGTGGTGCGGGCTGTCGCGCTCGAAATATCGGTGCGCGAGGCGCGCGATGTCACCGGCACCGAACAGGACCAAGTCAGCCATTTGGGATCAGAGCCTCACGAGAAGCGTGAATTCGAACAGTGGGTAATCGTGCAGTAACGCGATGCGCCTCGAGAACCGTCGACAATGCTCGAACAACACCAGCGGGTCGGCGTAATACAGATCGTTGCGCCGCCGCTCCGGATCCGAGTGGAGAGTCAGCACGTTGAACGCGAATCCGGCTTCGCTCAGGCCGGCCAGCCGATCGAGCGTTCCGAAGACGTATTCCGTCCAGATCTCGTCGTGGTGGTCCATCTTGACATTGAAGATGCCACTTGCGACCGTGTAGGTCGCGCGCTGAAGGGTGTGGTCATCGGCTGTAAACTGTCGCCGGGGATCCGACCGATGCCGGTGTGCCGCGTCAATCATCTTCTGTGACGCGTCGAAGCCGCAGTAGCGCCAGCCCGGGTGCCGTTCTGCCACATAGTCGGCGAGGGCCCCGTAGCCGCATCCGTAATCGAGTAAGCTGCCTGGCGGCGCGTCGCGAGGGATGATCCGCAACAGCTGCTCGAACCGAAGCCACTGGGACGATTCCGAGTTCCAGTCCACGCCTTTCGGCGTCGGGCCGTGCACCAGCAATTTGCTCTCGTAGTACGCCGCCGCCTGTGTTCGGAGCGCGTCGGCGATCGCGTCGTCCACGGTTCACCCCTGTCCGCTTCGATAGAGCCGGTCCTCGGCCGGGCGGTAATACTCATCGAGGCTCGTCACCACCCGCGTGTACCACCCGAGGAGCTGCTGCGTTCGGGGATCCTGGCTCAGGACGACGCGATCGCCGAGCGCCCGCACATAGTCGATCTGCTGCTTCAAGAACGAACGGGTGAATTGATGATTGATGGCGAGGCGGTCTCGACCCGACACATTTCGACCGGCTGCATGCCAGAGCGTGGAATCGAACACGATCATCGAGCCAGCAGGGCATTCCAGACACACCGCATTCGCGTCGCGCGTCTCATCGGCTGGCGCGATCGCGCGCTGGTGGGTTCCTGGAATCACCCAGGTCGCGCCGTTTAACGAGGTGAAGTCATCAATCGAAAAAAACACGTTGACCGACGCGACGTAGCCGTTGAGGGCGCGCGGGAAATCCTGATGGTACGACGACTGAAACCGCCCCACGCCGGTCGGCGTCGGCGCGATCGATGACGGCAGGATGAATCCATTCTGCAGATGCAGGATGGCGGTCGGCGAGACGACGGCATCGACGACGGCGAGCAGCGGCGGCAGCCTGAGGAACTCGAAAAATAGCGGTTCGTACTTCATCATCAGGCGCAGGACACCCAGTTCGCCTGCCCGCGCGAGACGGTCTTCCCCGATGTCCCGCAGGATCGCTTCCCGGCACCGATACATCGCCTCGCGCGTTCGTGCCAGCAGATCGCCATCCAGCACACGCTCGACTACCGTGTAGCCGACGCAGCGAACGGCTTCCAACGCCGACCGCAACCAGTCGTCGGCCGTGGCCTGGTACCGAGCGATCGTCATCGCCACACGGGCCCCCGGGACGGATCCGACTCGAGATCGACGCCGTACATGGCTCGAACGATCGTATAGGGCCGTTGTTTGGCCTCCATGAACACTTTCGCCAGATAGATGCCGATGACGCCGACGCTGAAGATCGTGACGCCTCCGAGAAACCAAATCGACACGATCAAGGAGGCCCACCCGGGAATGCCGACACCGCCGTGCAGGGTGAGCCACACCAGGAAGGACCCATACCCCAGCGAGGTGAGGACGATGAATCCACCCAGATAGAAGATGTAGATCAGCGGCCGGTTGCTGAACGACGTGATCGCGTTCACGAGCACCGAGATGCGCCGTCGAAGCGAGTACGAGCTCTTCCCGCGGCTCAACTTGTTGACGGAAACCGGAACCTGCAGGAAGCCCGTAATCATCCAGAGCGCCGCCAGGTTGACCTCTCGGTCGCGGTGTTGCACGAGATTGGCAACGTACCGCCGTGTCATCAATCGAGCCGTCACGATATTACGGGGAATGGGCATTTCGAGCAGCGCTTCGATGACGAGGTAGTACAGGCTGCCGGAGAACCGTTCGAACCACTCCCCTTTGCGGCTCTGCTGAACACCAAACACGACGTCGGCGCCTGCGCGATCCTGCACCTCGTGAAAGTCGACCAGCCACTGCGGATCTTCCTCGAGGTCCGAGTCGATGAGAAAAACCACGTCGCCTTGCGCGTGTGCGAGGCCGGTCATCATGGCCTTGTGATGACCAAAGTTTCGCGAGAGGTCGATCACGCGGACGTGCGGATCGCCGCGGTGCAGCGACAACACGACGTCGAGCGAATCATCCGGCGACCCGTCGTTCACGAAGATCAGCTCGTAATCGGAGGTGATCTGCAGCGCCGCGTCACTGGCCCGGCGATGGAACTCCCGAATGTACGGTGACGAGTTATACAGCGTCGTGACGATCGAGAGCTTCACGGATGCCGCAGGATGTGTTCGCGGGCGGCTGGCCCGACGTTAAAGAGAACATCGATGACGCTCACGGCGTGTTCAAACGGCGGGAACAACTGGGCATATTCTTTGTACCCGCCGTAATCCACGAACGCCAACTCGATTCCGGCACACTCGAAAAGAGCGGGATCGATGTACGATCGCGCGCTCGGTCCCGAGAGGTAGCGCGTCGCGTCGGCCTGGCGACAGAGCTCGACCAGCCGCTCCGTCTTGCCGTTCGCAACGCGGTAGTCCATCGACCAGCTAATGCGCGTCCGAATGCCAATCAGCTCACACAACCCGACGATGAACCGGTGGTTCACCGCGCTCAGTGATTCATCGACTGCATCGCCGTACAGTTGCTCCACGCGATCTCGGTAGGTGACGAAATACGGGGCTCGCGCATAATTCGCCGCAATTGTGCGCCAGTGCTTCAGGTTCCATCCGCGTTCCGCAATCGTGACGTCCTTGATGGCCTGAAAAAAGCGGCCGCTGACGTTGACCGGAATCGAGAGCCACTGCAGGCCGCCGCGTGTTTTGATCCGGTTCCGACTGCGCCAGTCGCGCTTGGTGTACTGGACATCGTCGAAGAGAATGAACTCGTCGCAGCGCGCGATCAGCTCGAAGTACCCCTTCCACGGGATGTAACTCGACTGAACGATCGCGACGGTTTTCATCGGCCTCGGGACGCGTCGGCCCACGCCATTGTGGACTCGATCACGACGTCCGGGAGCTGCGGCGCCGCCGGCTCGAACGTCAGATAGTGAGTAAAGTACTCAATCCCGCCCACTTTGTCGCTGTCGGTCCATCGAACCGTGAACCGTGGATCCGGCGCGTCGATGTGCGGGCTTCGCGTCAACAAGACGAGGTCGGCCATCGCGGTATCGCCGTAGCTCGCCAATGTCTCCTGATTGCGTTCGTCGAAGCCGTGGAAGTCCTCGCCGAGCAGGTGACTCGTCGACCAGGCGAACATCATCGACGTCACACTGCGATAAAACATTCCGAGCTCATCCTGGCCGTCGTACCAAAAGAAGTATCTTCGGCCCGAGTTGCCCGACAGATGAAGAGCCAGGCGGTCGGCGGCCGCGATGGCTGCCTCGAATCGTTTCGTGCGCGGGATCTGCGAGTCGGCGGGGAACATCGCCGGCACGTAGACCGCGTTCATGGCCGTCGCCCTGAATGCATTCCAGAGTTGAGGGGTGTAGTCGGCGCTGGCGCAATTGATCAACGCCGCTGCTGCGACCACCAGGAGCGGGAATGCTGCGGACGTGTGCCGCCTCGGCCGCAAACGCAGCGACGTCGCAGCAGCCAGACTCATGACCGCGACGCTTACGGCGGCGTCGGCGTTCATCGATGTCGAGAGCCGGTAACTCAGCCCGCCCAGCAGGAACGCGGCCACCATCAGGCGCCTGTATGCGGTCGGCGATAACACTTCCACAGAAGTGACCACGATCCGGCCGAACGCAACGAACGTGAACGGAAGCAGGTAGCTCGAATAGTACGGGAGCATCAGCCACGGCTCGTGCAGGACGTACAGGGCGGTCCAGCAGGCAGACACCGCAACCAGCAACACATACACCGGCGGCAGCCGCAGCACGGTGGACCAGTGCGGCGCCCGGGCGAGCCTGCCTGCGATTGCGACCACCGTCCAGGCAAGCACGGCCGCCGGCAGGAGGAGCCACAAGGCGTGAAACAGCCAGACGTCACTCGTTGGCCGAACCAATGCGTTGACGGTGTTGCTGAACATGAAAATCAGCGATAGATGGAAGGGGAACGTCCCTGCGCCCCAATGACCGTACAGCGCGAACGCGCCGGCGACGACCGCGACCGTTCCCGCCGACAGTTCGAGGGCCACCCGAAGGATGCTTGGTCGTCGGCCGATTGTCCGCGTCCACGTCAAGACCCAATACACGACGAACGACGGGACGAGCACCAGCGCCACCAAATGTGTCAAGAGCTGGGCGCCAAAGAACGCGCCCGCCCAAAAGCCGCTGCCCCTCGGTCCGCGGTTTGAAAACGCACGCGTGCCAAAATACAGACTGCCGAGGAGGTACGTATTCATCGGCCCATCGACGTAGCTCGTGCCCAGTGAATGAAGCAGAAACGAGTGGAACGCGGCGACGGCGCTCACGAACGCAGCCGTCCTGAGGCTCCCTGTGATTTCCTTGACGGATCCAAACAGGAAGAGCACGGCAGTGGTGAAAAACAGGCCCTTCACGATGAAATTCGCAACGAGCGGCGTCGCCACGCGATTCACGACATAGGCGGGGAGTGTCCAACCAATCCGTTCCGATTGGTAGAGCCATCGGTACTGTGCGACCCGCTGTGGCAACTTCAATGCCAGGCTGACGTAATACCATGCATCGACCCAGCCCAGCGATGTGTCGGGCACGAAGATGTCCGGCGCCACGACAAGTAAGATTGCGAACGACATCACGCCGGCACCAACTGCGACCAATGGCCAGTGAAGACCCGTTACGCCAAGGCGATATGAGCGTGGCGACGACAGATAATCTGGTTCAGGGATCGTGATGGTTTTCAACATGATCTAATCGACCCTGTTCACGGAATTCGACCACTCGGCGACCTTCCGGCGCCGGTCCACCGAGCGATCGTCATCGTCATGGTTGGCGCAACGCCGAGCCTTCAGAAACAGTCTTCGCGTCCCTCAATCCAGGACGCGTGCCAGAGGACGGCATTCAAGACGGTCCACAGCTGAAAGCTGTGCCCACCGCCGCCGCCCATCTGGCCGAAGAAGAGGCCGCGAACGTAACCCGCGTCGAAGTACCCCTCGGCAACCAGCGCTGAACGGTCGAACGCCTCGAGGCTGCGGCGGCCGAAGTCGCCTTCGCGAAACCATTCCTCCATCGGCGCACCAAAACCCTGCTTGGTGCGGTAGATGACGTCGCGATCGAGATACGGCTCAGCGGCCTTTTTGAGGATTCGCTTGCCAACCCCTTCGCGCAGCTTGTAGCTGGCTGGCAGGCGCATCGCAAAATCGACGACGTCGTGATCGAGAAACGGCACGCGCGCCTCGACGGCGTGCGCCATTGTCAGCTTGTCCACCCGCATCAGCAAATGCTCGGGAAGTCGGAGCTTCATTTCGAGGTACGGAATCTTGTAGAGCACCTCCGGCTCGCAGACGCGCCCGTCGAGGGGCCCGACGTACTCACGCACGACGTCGTGGCTGTCGAGGGTCGTCAGGGCATCCGGCATCAATCCGTCGACAGGGCAGTGAATCGGTTGCGTGAACGGCGCACGATTCGGCGTGAGACGCTCGCGCGCCGTTCCCCACCAGCAGACGGCCCCGCCCCAGAACAGTTCGCGCTCCGACTCGGCACGCCGCTGGATCTCGAGATCGTCACCACTGCGTCCAGGCGTGCGCGCCCTGATTGCCGGCAGCCAGCGCCGCCAGCCCGCGGCGCCGTGGCGGGCCGGGCCATAGACCGAATCGTATTTCTGACGGTAGTGTTCGCACCACCAGTAACCCAGAAAGTTCTCGTCCGCGCCCTCCCCGACCTGTACGACCGTGGTGCCGCTCTGCTTCACGAGGCGCGCCAGGAAGTACAACGGGATGCAGACGTTGTCGGCGATCGGCTCGTCCTGCAACCTGACGAGCAGGGGCAGGAAGTTTTGCGCTTCATCGCCGTTGATCAGCGTCTCGTGATGGTCGGTGCCATACCGCTCGCTCACGCGTCGGGCAAACTGGAATTCGTTGTAGTGTTCCTTGCCCTCGTACCCGATCGTGAACGTCGTCACCGGGCGCGACATCAACTCGCTCATCAACGCGACGTTCAGCGACGAATCGACGCCACCCGACAGCAGCACGCCGAACGGGACATCTGACACCATCCGCCGCGCGATTGACCGCTTCAACAGACGCGTCAATTCGCAGACCGCTTCGTCCTCGCTGATCTCCGCCGGCGACAGGAACCGCGATCGATCCGGCCGACAGTCCCACCACCCCGTCGCCGTCGCGCTGCCGCGCCAGTCGATGGTCACGCGATGACCCGCGGGAATCTTGAAGATGCCACGAAACATCGTGAGCGGCGCCGGCGCGACGATGAACGTCAAATAGTGCCAGAACGCGGTCCGGTCAAGCTCTGGTGTGACTGCGGGATGCGCCAGCAATGCGCGAATCTCCGACGCGAAGAGCCATTCGCCATCGGCCGTCTTCGTGATGTACAGAGGTTTAATGCCGACACGGTCGCGCACCAGATGTACGAGGGGCTCCGCCGGATTTCGTGAATCGTACACCGCGAATGCAAACATCCCGTACAATCGCGCGACGCAGTCGAGACCCCACTCTTCGTACGCGTGGAGCAGCACCTCGGTGTCGGAGTGATCGGTCCGCCACCGGTATGTGCCGAGCGCTTCCAGCTCTTCACGGACCTCGGCGTGGTTGTAAATCTCTCCATTGAATACCAGCGCCACACGACCGTCATCGGTGACCATCGGCTGATTCGCATTTGCCGAGATGTCGATGATCGACAGGCGGCGATGGCCGAATGTGCAGCTGTGATCGGCGCTGGTCCACACACCCGCTCCGTCCGGCCCGCGGTGCGTCATGCGGTCGCGCATCCTCGCGACGACCTCTGTCCCGCATCCGACGAATCCCGGTTTGAACGCTCCAACGATGCCGCACATATCACGTTCTCGGCTGAGGGCGCCGGACGAGCCTTCCGTGGACGCGCGAGCAGTCGTCGCGCACCACAATCTCCGACGCCCCGGCACCAACGAGCTGGTCGGCGCGATGCGATGCGACGAGACCCACGCCGCCGGTCACGAGCGCTGCGTGGAACCTCACCCCTGCTCCTCCACGGCGCGCAGGATGCGCGCCGGGTTGCCTGCCACAATCGTTCGCGGCGGTACGTCGCGTGTGACGACGCTGCCGGCACCGACGATGGCCCCTTCGCCGATTTCAAGACCGCACAGAATCGTCGACCCCGAGCCGATGGATGCGCCGCGGCGCACGCGGGTCGGGACGACCGTCCAGTCGCCGTCGCCCTGCAGGTCACCGCCACCCGTCACGGCTCGCGGGTACCGGTCGTTGATGAACGTCACGCCGTGCCCGATGAACACCTGATCTTCGATTTCGACCCCCTCGCAGATGAACGTGTGGCTCGATACCTTGACGCGCCGCCCGACTTTCGCGCCGCGCTGAATCTCGACAAACGTGCCGATCTTGGTCTCGTCGCCGATTTCGCAGCCGTAGAGGTTGACGAACTCGTAGATTTGGACGTCTTTCCCGAGCTTGACGTCGGGCGCAATCGCCTGGAACTTCACAGCGGAATCCGCCGCCCGTCTTCGCGGAGTGATCGGGCCGCCGCCTCGAGCAGCCCGACGACACGGATGCCGGCGGAGGCGCCGGTCAGCGGTGCGCGTCTCGCGGCGATCGCGTTGGCGAACTCCTGTGCGACGAGCGACAACGCTTCGCGGCGGTCGAAGGTCGGAGCATACATGTCACCGGTGCGGTACGACACGAGCAGCTGCCGCCGGGTCTCACGGTCGGCGGCGTCGACGTCGACGCCCTTGTCATACACGCGTACCTTCTCTGCCGGGTCGGTATCGTCGTAGACGACCATCCGCTGACTGCCGCCGAGCAGCATCTGACGCACCTTGACCGGCGCGAGCCAGTTGACGTGGAAATGCGCAAGGAATCCGCGGTTGAAGTGGACCGTCACATACGCGACGTTCTCGTGATCGAAGCCGGCGGCCGCAATTCCATGCGCCGACACCGCGATCGGGCGATCGTCGATCAGGTAGTCCATGATCGACAGATCGTGCGTCGCAAGATCCCAGATGACATTTGAGTCGGGCTGCAGCAAACCGAGGTTGACGCGGACGGAATCGAGATACAGGAGTTCGCCGAGCTCTCCGGCGTCCACGAGCGATCGGATGCGGCGAACCGCTCCATTGTAGACGAATGTATGATCCACCATCAGGCGGACGTCGTGTTTCTCCGCCAGTGCGGCGAGGTCTTCGGCCTGCGTCTTCCTCCCGACGAAGGGCTTCTCAACGAGCACGTGTTTGTCGCGTTCGATCGCCGCCTTCGCGAAGGTGTAATGCGTGTCGAGCGGCGTTGCGACGACGACGGCGTCGATGTCGCCCCGCGCGATCACCGCGGAGGCGTCTGCGCACACGAGGGCATCCTGATGCCGGCGCGCTGCGGCGGCGCGACGGTCAGCGCGGGCGTCGGCGATCGCGGCGAGCCGGACGCCGTCGGTCTCGGCGAAATTCCGCGCGAGGTTCGGTCCCCAGTAGCCGTATCCGATCAGGCCGACCGCAATCGGAGTCATGCGCTGTTGGCGAGGGTCGCTTCGTACGCCGCAAGCCAGGAGGCCGCGGCGCGGTCAACACCGTACCGCTCGACGATCGTCGAGCGGGCGCGCGCGCCCATCGTCCGCGCAGACGCCGGATCAGTCAGAACGTCGCCCAACGCCTCGGCCAGGGCCGTATCGTCATCCGGTGGAAATAAGCGACCGTTTTCGCGGTCGGCGATGAGCACGTCGGTTGCGCCCGGCAGACGCGTCGCCACGCACGGCAGCCCGCAGGCCATTGCTTCGAGCAACGCCAGTGGATGCGCCTCGCGCACCGACGGCAGCGCGAAGACATCAGCCGCTCGGAAGTACCGATCGACGTCGGGGCTCGGCTCGATGAACATGATCCGGTCGGCGCGTCCGCTGGCGGCCGCAGCGGCGGCGATCTCACGCGTGAGCGCCTCGTCGATCTCGTAGTAGTAGCCGCTCGTCTTCGCGCCGACGAATGCGATTCGGGAACTCACGCCGCTTTCCGCCAGTCGCCGCCACGCGCGGAACAGGAGATCCGGACGCTTGTCGCGCGAGAAGAACCCGACAAACAGCACGATCAGATCGCGCTCGGGCCACCCAAGCGCACGGCGCAGGTCGGTTCGTTCGTCCGGATCGGCGGGGCAGAAATGCCGGGTGTCGACCCCGTTGGGCACCAGACGAACGCGATCGAGCGGCAGACCGGCCTCACACCAGCGCGTGATCAACTCCGGACTCACCGCCAACGTGAGGTCCGCGGACCCGAAGGCCCAGGCGGCCAGGCGTCCCTTTCGGCGGATGGCTTCGGGCTCGTCCTGCCCCGCCGTGTGCAGCGTCAGCACCACCGGCTTGCCCAGCAGGCGGGCCAGTATCGAAACAGGCACGTTTTTCTGAGAGAACCCGTGGAGGTGGATCATGTCATAGCTGCCACTCGCGCGCAGCATCTCGCCGACGAGTCGTACCGACGCGAGCGCCATCGACGCGCGGCTGCTGACGTCGACGATCACGCGCGAGACGCGACGACCATCGACGATGTCCGCCGACGGGAGCGTCGAGTCGACGGCGGTGGTCAGCACCGTCAGCTGCGCGCGGTCGCCGATCGCGGCCGCCACGGCTCGACACTGCACGCCGGCGGCGCTGATCTCCGGATAGTACGCACCCGTGACGAACAGCACGCGCGGACACGACCGCTTAGCCACAGGCGCGGGCGAGCACATCGCTCAGCTGACGGGCGGTGCACCGGATATCGAATTCCGCGGCGATCCGGTCGAACTCGGCTCCAACCTGCAGCGTGCCTGCCCGCCACTGCCCGATGAGCCCGCGCAGTGCCGCCGCAATCGCATCGACATCGTCCGGCGGCACGATCGGAAAGCCGAGTCGCGCCAGCAGGCTGGCGGATGCGCCGCGCGGCGGTGTGAGGCCGAGGATCGGTTTTCGGAGCGGCAGGTAATCAATCAGTTTGCTCGGCAGGAACACGCTCGGGGTGCCGCTGGGCGCGTCGATCACCAGCAGGACATCGGCCGCGGCGGCTTCCGCAGCGGCTTCTGCCGACGCCACCGGTCCCTTGAACGTCACGGCTCCGTCAACGCCAAGCAGTTCAGCGTCGCGCCGGAACTCCTCGACGTGCGGCCCCACAAGCAGCACTTCAATCGCATTGGCAACCGCGTCGTCACGCGCCACGGCCGCGATGGCGCGCAGCAGCGGCACCGGAGTTCGGCGACCGGAATAGAACCGGCCGGTGTAAACGAACCGCATGCGACGACCCACCGACGGTCGAGCCGGGATTGGCGGCCGGCGACGCGGATCGAATCCGTGCGGCACCACCGAGACCTTGGCTCGCCACTCGCGCGGGTAGGTCGCCATCGTCAAATCAGCCGTTTCTGCCGTCACGAACACGATGGCCGTGGCGCGCCTGATGGTTTGCGCTTCCATCGGCCGCCAGATCGCCTGCTGCCGCGGCGTCGCGTAAGGGCTCGCCGCCCACGGATCGCTGAAATGGGCGACCCACGGAAGCCCGGTCGCTTGCTGGACGCGCAACCCGACAAGGTGATCGGACCACGGCTGCCCGAATGTAATCAGGCCGGTTACCGGGTGCGATCGCGCGACTGTTGCGGCGGCCCGCACCGCACCTGCCACCCACACGCGGGCGGAATCGGGACGGTCGCGCAGCGGGGACACGAACCGGCGCGCGGCGCGAACCACCCACCACTCCTCGGGTGACGGCACACGCAGGTACTCCGCGCCGTCGGGTGGTTCGCTCGCCGCCCCATCGAACCAATGCGGGCCGCCGCGACGCGGCGCCAAGCAGACCACCGTGGGGTGCCAGCCGAGCGCGGGCAGCTCGGCGACGAGCCGCGACACCTGCGTCGCGCGGGGACCGTACATCGGTGGCATCTCCCACGAGACAGCCAGGAGCCGCTTCATGCTGCGGCGATCTGCCGGAGCCGGTCGATCGTTCGATGCGTGTGCTCCCGCCATGTGTAACGGGTGAGAACTTCGCGTCTCGCCGCATCCCCGAGCTTGCCCCGCAGCGCCGCATCGTCGACGAGCCGGCCGATGCCGTCGGCAAGCGCCGCGGCGTCTCCGGGGGCGACCAGCCACGCCGTTCGACCATGCTCGAGAACCTCCCCGATCTGTTCCAAATCGGACGCGACGATGCCTCGCGCCGTGGCCATGTACTCGAACAGCTTCGTCGGCGATCCGAAAAAAGGGGTCCCGTCCGGGTTGGGCACGTGCGGCGAAACCAGCACATCGCACGCGGCAAGATGCGACGCCCCGTGCTCCTGAGGAACAAGACCGGTGAACGCGGTCGCGTCGAAGACACCGCCGTCCCGCAGAATCCGACGCACCTCGGGCATCCGTGCGCCGTCGCCAATCATCAGGAGCCGGACGCGCGCGGCGCGACGGGGATCGCGCGCAAGCAGCGCAACAAAGGCTTTCGCGAGCACCTCCGCGCCATGCCACGGCCCGAACGTCCCGATAAACCCGACCACGATCCGATCGCCGAGCCCGTACCGCTGTCTGACGGCGTGGGTGTCCAGGTCCGGGCGGTAGCGTTCCGCGTCGACGCCGTTCGGGTTGACCAGAATCGAGTTCGCCGCGATGCCGCGCGCAACAACCTCCTCCCGCATGGCCCGGCTGACGACGACGATCAGGTCGGCCGCCGCGAGGTTCAGCTGCTCGATGCGTCGCGAGATGGCCTCGTGCTTCAGCGCCCGGCCCCAATGGCGCCCCATCCAGATTTCCGAGCCGTTGTATTCGAGGACAAAGGGAACGCCGTATCGCCGGGCAATTCGGATGCCAGCGTAGTTGTTGAGACTGTAGCGCTGGTAGACGAACGCCGGCGTTCCGGCCCCCATCGAGGCGCGCGCCGCGGCATCAAACGCGTCGTTGAGCACGAAGGCTGGGAGTTCCTTGAAATTCCAGAACGCCTCGCTCGGCGGCACGAGACACACACGCACGCCCGGCTTCAGCGTCGGTATCTCGTCGGTCGTCAACAGCGTCACCGGACCCGTGAACGCGTCGAGCTCGTTGACGACGCCGGCTGTGTGTGCCACGGAGCCGCCGGCACGCACACCGAAACTCAAGTCGGTCCGCAGGTAAAGCGGAGACGCGTTCAGGACGAACGGTTTCCGGCGCAATCGCGCGCCGCCGTTTTCGCGGTCGATCGCGTCGACGTCGCGAGCGACGCGGCGAAGGAGCGAGCCGATGCGAAAGGGCTCAGTGGCGGCCTGCATCGTCCAGCGTGCCAGCAGACGCGCGGTCATCAGGCGGCGCCGGCCCCGCAGGTCTTCGAGCACCACTTCGCCGCGGCTGATGACGCGCAGCGCGAGACCGAGCGGCAGCGGACGACCGGCGGCTTCGAGCCGCCAGACGACGAGTCGGGCATCCCGGTAACGCCCCAGATGCGCGATCACCGAGCCGCGGCGAATCCATCCAAGAAACTCGTCGAACGGCACAACGCGTTCCCCGTCGGCCGCTATCGGGAGTGGCAACCCGGAGCGGACGATGGTGACGCGGCTCATGCCAGGTAGGTGCGCCACCACAGCGCGAGGTTCAGGAGGTACCATCGCTTTGCGGCGTCAGCGTGCCCCATAACGGCGGCCACTTCGGACGCGTCGAGAAAATCGGTTTCGGTGCAGAAGGCTCGGAGGGCGCTGGTCGCGAACTGCTGCAGCGGCCCCTCGAAGAGCTCCGTGACCGGGACGCCGAATCCCTGCTTTCGACGATCGATCAGCCGGTCGGGCACAATCCCGCGTACCGCCTTCTTGAGCATGTATTTCAATGTGCTGTGCTTCGTCTTCAGCGCACTCGGAATGCTGAAGGCGAGCGCCACCAACCTGTGGTCGAGAAATGGGACCCGTCCTTCGAGGCTGACGCCCATCGTCATCTTGTCAACGCGCATCAGCAGCAGCTCGGGGAGCCGCAACTTCAGATCGACGTACGACATCCAGTTCAGATGAGTCGGCTCGGGCGCGCGCGCGCTGAACGTCGCGCGGATCGGCCGGATCGCCTCCCACGACGTCAGGTCTCCCAGCTCGCGGCGAAGTCGCGTGGACAGGAGCCGCCGCTTCTCGAGGTGCGTGAACGCCTCGGCTCCGCTCCAGAACAGCGGTTGTGCCGCCGCGCCCCGGCGCAGCCATTCGAGATGGACGGTGCGGTCGTATCCGAGCGCCGCAAGCGCCGCGCACCCGCTGCGCTTGGCGATCGCGGGCACAGGCCAGTCGTTCCACGCTTGGCGCTTCAGTGCTTCGAGCCAGCTCGGGTACCCGATGAAGAGTTCGTCGGCGCCTTCACCGAGCTGGCACACGATGACGCCGTTGTCGCGAGCAAGCTTTGCCACGTAGAACAACGGCACGCACACCGGGTCGCCAATCGGTTCGTCCTGCAGCTGGACCATCCGCGGCAGGAACTCGAGGATGTCATCGGCGCTGATCAGATACTCATGATGATCGGCGCCGACGTGTGTCGCCATCTCGCGGGCGTACTCAACTTCGTTCTGGTACGTCCGGTACGCGCCGGCATAGCCGACCGAGAAGGTTTTGACCGCCGTCGGCTCGTCCTCGGAAAACAGCGCGGCATTGGTGCTCGAGTCGACGCCACCCGACAGGAAGACGCCGACCGGCCGGTCGCTGACCTTGCGAAGGCTCACGGCTGTGCGCAGCTCCGCGAGAACACGTTCGGCCAACGCATCCTCGCCCTCAGCCGCCATCGCGTGCACGTCGTCCCAGACGTCCCAGTAGGGCCGCGCCACGGTCGTCCCGTCCACGTCGAAGCGGACCCATGACCCGGGCGCCACCTTCTGGATTCCTGCGAACAGCGTCTCAGGACCCGGCGTCGTCAGGAACGACAGGTAGTGAAACAGCGCGACTTCATCGACCGCGCGGCGTTGATCAGGATCCCTGAGGAGAGCCTTGATCTCCGACGCAAATGTGACGCGGCCGTGCTGCCTGCTGAAGTACAACGGCTTGACGCCGATCCGGTCACGGACGAGCCACAGCTGATGCGCATGCGCGTCCCACAGCGCGAACGCGAACATACCGCGGAATCGCGAAAGGCAGTCGATGCCCCATTCTTCGAAGGCGTGGAGGATGACCTCGGTGTCGCAGTGATCGGTCCGCCACCGATGCCGTCCGGTGCGATCGAGCTCGGCGCGGAGCGCGGCGTGGTTGTAGATTTCGCCGTTGTAGGTCACCCACAAAGACGCATCTTCGTTCGTCATCGGTTGGGCCGCCGACGCGGACAGGTCGATGATCGACAGGCGCCGGTGACCGAAGCCGACGCGACGGTCGGCGTCAATCCAGACACACGCGCCGTCAGGGCCGCGATGGCTCATCGTGTCGCGCATCGCGGCGATGTACTCCGGCGTGATCTCGAACGGGGTGCCCGAAAACGCCAGCGCGCCGTTGATGCCGCACATCAGGGGCGCTTGACCGCCTTGACGATCAGGTTCCAGCCGAGCCGTAGCGCCAGCGGACCCGCTGCCCATTGCAATCCGCCCGGCAGCTCCTCGCCGAGCAGCTGGCGCCGGCAGATCGACACGCGGTCAAACTCGCTGAAGAGCGATCCGGCCCGCGCGGCGGTGTAGACCTTGACCAGCGGCTGCGCGCCATTCGCTGACCGCTCCACGGTCCGCGACATGATCTCGCCCATTGACATTCGATCCAGCAAGCCGTCCCGCACGCCGAGCCGCCAAACCAGCTTGCGCCAGTAGTGCAGCGAGTTCTCCGCGTACAACATCACGATGGCCCGTCCGCCGGGACGCAACACGCGCCTGATCTCGGCGACCACAGTCCGTGTGTTCGGCGTGTGATGCAGGACACCGTTGCTGTAAACCAGGTCGAACGACGCATCCGGAAACGGCAACGATTCCGCATCGCCCTGGACAAACCGGCCGTCAAGTCCGCGCGCGTGAAAGTTCTCTGCGGCAAGCGCCAAGTGGCCGGCCGCAAGGTCGATGTCGGTCACGCGGGCGCCATGCATCGCGAACTGCGCGAGGTCCGTGCCGACTCCGCCGCCTATTTCGAGCACCGCATTGCCGCCATGACGTGCGAATTCCATGACGTCCGGCATCCAGGGCGCGTAGGCGCCATACCGATGCCGTTCGATCTCGAGAAACCAGTCGAGCGTTCGGGGCTGCGCCAGGCGTGCGTAATGAGAGCCGGCCGGATTCTCGTTCCACTGTCGCTGGATGCGGTCCTTGTCGAGATCGCCCGTCTCGACACCACACGGGCGCGTTTCATCGGTCACGGCGATCCGGGGGAGCAGCCGGTGGATGTCGCCCTCGGCGCTCACGAACACCCGCCCGTGCTCGATGCCGCGCGCCACGAGCGTGTCGCGCATCGCCTCGGTCGGCACCAGAACAGCCGTGGCTTGACGGAGTGCGAGCTCCTCGGCTCGGGTGTAGATGTCGGGATAGGCTGGCGCCGCGTCTCCAATTGCCTCACGGGTGATCGCGGCGCGGCCGGCATACTCGAGGACATAGGGAAGCCGAAGCGTCTGGCTCAGCTCAGCGCCGACGGACTGGCCGAGGGTCAGGCGCTCGTACAGGATCAACGGGCGAAGCATCTGACACGCCGTCCGGACGATCGGCAGGTAATACTCCCGGGCAAGGACGATCCCGTCCTGGCCGGCCGGCGAGGCCGGCGCCCCAATGTTGATGTGCCGGATCCGGTCTCCCCCGTCGTCGGGACCGTGCGGCGTCAAGCACACGAGATGGTCCGCGAACGTGGCGAGTGCGCGGACAGGCGGATCGAGCGCTGGCACGTGCTCTGACGGCTTCCAGTAGTCGGTCCGCAGGTACAACACGGTCCGCGGCTGCGCCGTGGTTGCCGGGCGCTGCAACGGAACGGGCTGCGCCGCGGCGACGAGAAAATCGAGTTTCGATTCGAGATCCGACCGCCGCACCGGGAACGCGCCGCGATAAATCCACCGCAACGCGGGCCGCATGCGCCGGAATCGCGCGACGCCGTCGCACATCGGCAGGCCAACGCCGCGCAACAAGGCGATGCTGCGCAGGTGCGTGCGGAGGCTCGCGATCCGGTCGCAATCGAGGCATTCGACGGCACCTTCCGCCGGCCAGTACACCCAGACGCGCGTGCCCCCTCCCAGGACGCGCTCGGCCGCGTCAAGCTGCGGCGGCGAGGGAAGACCTGTCGCCAGCTCGAACACAACGCCGTCGCTGCCGTGGCTTGCCATTTCAACCGCCGGATCGCCGATGGCATGCAGGGCGGGACGGCACAACGGCAGGTGATGCCGTTCCGTCGTGGCGGCGAGGGCCGGGGCCTCGAACGCGCCGCCCCGGCGCATATCCGCCGCAACGTAGAGATACACGCTATTCGTAATCGGTGAGCACTCCCCGGAACCGCTCGAAGAACGCACCGCCAATCGCGAAGGTTATCGTGCACATCGCGATATAGACGACGATCACCGCCGCCTTGATCGAAGTTCCTGTCAGCATCGTTCCGCGATACACCTCGGTCAGGTAGTAAATCGGGTTGAGATACATGATCCACGCGAAGCCGTGCGGCACCATGTCTGGCCGGTACCCGATCGGGGAGAGGAACATCAGCAGGAACACAAACAGGTTGATGAAGTAGGTCACGTCGGGCAGCGCGACGGTGATGCTCGACAGGATCCAGGTGAGTCCCGTCAACCACAACAGTTGCAGACCCACAACGAACGGCAGCAGCATCGCGCGCCAACTGAGCGACCCATCGGCGGCGGCCAGCAGCAGGACGAGCCCGATGCTCACGAATTGACTCGCCATGCCGACGATCACCGTGCGGACAGGAATGAGCTCGATCGGCAGCATTACGTTCTTCACGAGATGAATGTTCTGCTTGATCGACAGAGCGCCGGTCGTGAGCGCTTCCATGAAGCCCAGGTACGGGACCAAGCCGCAGAATACGTACAGGACGTAGTCGAAGCGGCTGAACCCTTCGAAGCGCATGCGCAGCACGACCATGTAGACGAAGACGTACACCGACAGCAGCAGCGCCGGCTGCAACACCACCCAGCTCATGCCCAGCACCGATCCGGCGTGGCGCTTCGCGAGTTCAACACGCGTGATCGCCGCCAGCATGCGTCGGTATCGGTACATGATCGCGACCATCCGCTGTGATGCGTTCGCGACGGCCCTCACGAAATTCATGGTGTGATGCGGAATGCGAATTCTCGATCCCCGTCGAGCTCGACCCAGGTAGAAGCGTCGACCGCCGTGCACGGCACCTTCACACCATAGGACGGTGAGTAGGTGGCCGGGGTGAGCGTGATCTCCAGAGGGGCAGGAACGGTCAGGGTCAGCGATCGGCCGGCCGCGATCAACGTCACCGTGCGAGGGTCGCTGACCGTCGGCGCCGCGCCCGGTGCGAAATGAAAGTGCCACGACAGCAGATGCCGGCCGCCGCCCGACAGTCGATCCACGATCGTCAGCGCGCCGGATCGTTTCTCCAGCCGTAGCGTGCGCTGATGCGTCACGGACCCGTCCAGGCGGACGTACCCGTGATGCCGGCCGGTATATTCGATCGCCTCGTCTCGATCGGTGAACGCAATCGTTTCCGCGTGCGCCGATTCGAAAAGACGAAACAGCCAGTCGGGGCGCAGCTCGTTCTGCTCGACCGAATCGATGCACAGCGTGTTGTGGGACGCGGTGCCGCGGAACAAATTCCGAAGCTCGGGGTCGGAGGTGTACACGTAGCTGCCCGGATCGACCACGAGCGGAGTGCCGCCGTGGTGGTATTCAAACGACAGCTGATCGTTGTGCTTGTGATTCCCGAACCCATTCGTCCCGACGACGCCGTTGGTAATGAGGAGATACGCGCCGCCCGCGCGCGCAACCGCGATCCCGGCGTGCGTGAAAAGCTTCGCCGCCACGGGAATCGGAGGCACGTGCGCTGCGGCGCCGACCACCCCGAGCCCCCACCATCCGGCTTCCCACGCGGCCGCGTCTCCGCCGACCGCCAGCCACGCCGGCTCACCGAACATCACCCCGGCGGGCCCGAGCAGGTGCCGGCCATCCTGCGGCGACGTCAGCGCATAGCCGCCGAGTCTGTGCAGCCGCCCGTCGTCCGCATCGCCGACCTGCGGCATCAGCCCGTCGGGCCTCGTGACGTCTGCGTGGAACGTCACCATGCGGCGAACACGCGATTGGAAGGCGGCCGGCATCGGCGTCCCGCTCACGTCGGCGAGGCGCGTGGCGGCGAGAAACAGCTCGGCGACGAGGCGGTGATATGGAACGGACGACTCGTAGTCCACGCCGTCTGGCAGGACTTGAACCTCCATCTCATGCGCGATTGACGCCCGCGCGAAAGCACTCCATGCGGCGCCTTCGGGCAGGTCGTTGAACACCGTGCCGGCGAACTGGAGGCCGAGCAGATTGCTCAAGAAATGATTGCTCGTCACCTCATAGGTGTTCTCGAGGTTGTTGCGAATGAACACGCCGTGGTCGAACAGCGCGCCGTAGCCCCGCTCCCAGAAACCCTCGGCGAGGTGCCCGCTCTGATGCATCATCTCGAGCGCAATCGCCCAGTTGACGGCTCGGATGCCGACGTCCATGGTGCAGGTCCAGTTCACTCCGAAGCCCACCGGATTGGCTTCCATGAAGTCGTCGAGCTCGCGGGCGATTTCGGTCGCGAAGCGTTCATCAGCGGTCATCAGAAAGGCTTGCCCAAGCACCGGCCAGTGCTGGCATCGCGACAACTCCCACGGATACTTGACATCGGCGTTGCCCGGCCGCAGCTTTGCGAGGTTCCATTCCCGCTGCGCGACCGCACGGGGAAATCGGAGCTGCCGCACCGGATCGAGGTGCCAGTCAATTGGCTGATAGCCGTCGTCATGCGATCGACGTTCGGGATCGCGAGGCATGAAGGCGCCGCTGCCCAGCAGATCGAATTCGTGGCGCAGGACGCGCTCGGCGGCTGCCACTGTCGCGTCAACGCGCGCCGGGTCGCGCTGCCGAAGACGGTCAATCGCAGCGGACCCGAGTGTCGAGTAGAGGGCCACACGCGCCCGACGGCGACGACACCATTCGGCCGCCGACAGCCCGACGGCGCTCAGGTTTGATGCAAACGTCGGCAGCGGCGCGCATTCGGCCGGGGGCGGCGCTGACGCCGATGTGATCGGGGCGCGGCGCCACAAGTTGGCCAACCGTGCGAGCATCACCGCGATGGCTTGTGCGCCTTGATCACCAGGTTCCACCCCATCACCTTGCCAAGGTGACGACGAGGGACGAACGCGAGCACGCGCGGCACGCCTTCGGGTTCGAGCTGCCGCTGCACGATGTCCACATCGACAAAACGGTCGAATAGTTGACGAAGCCCGAGCCGCGTGTAGGCTTTGACGAGCGGGTGCGCCGACGCGTTGTCGGAGCGCTCGACGGTGCGCGACATGATCTCGCCCATCGAGTACCGGCGAAGCTGCCCTTCTTTCAACCCGATATTCCACATCAGGTTACGCCAGTAGTGCAGCGAATCCTCCGCGTACACCATGACGATGACCCGGCCGCCCGGCCTCAAGACGCGGAAAATCTCGTCGACCACGTGCCGGGTGTTGGGTGTGTGGTGCAGCACGCCGTTGCTGTAGACCACGTCGAAGGTGGCCTCCGGGAACGGCAGCGCTTCGGCATCCTGCCAGATGAACTCCGCGCTCAGGCGTCGCACGGCGAAGTTCTCCCTGGCGAGCTTCAGGTGACCGGACGAGAGATCGAGATCCGTGACGATGGCGCCGTGCATCGCGAACTGCGCGAGGTCAGTGCCCATCCCGCCGCCGATTTCCAGCAACTTCCGCCCGCTGTGCCTGTCGAACTCCATGACCTCGGGCATCCATCGCGCGTACGTTCCATAGCGGTAACGCTCGGCCTCGATGAACCACTCCTGCGTATGCGCCGGGACGTCTGGCATGTAATGCGAGCCGGCCGGATCGCTGTTCCACTGCCGCTGCACCTGGTCCTTGTACGCATCGCCGGTCGACACGATGTCCTCAGGACGGCTCAGCTCGCCTGTCCGAGAGGCGGTGGCGGCGACGGCGATGGCGGCCGGACGCGGTTTCCGGCGCAGGTCGGGTGCGAGTTCCTGCGCCGTTCGATTGCCGGCAAGGAAGGACCACAGGTTGGCGACGTGCCGCGTCCACGAGTAGTGATCCGCTGCCGCCCGCCGCGCGTTGCGTCCGAGCGCGCACGCCATCGCCGGGCGCTCGACGAGCACGACGACGCCGCGCACGAACTGATCGACATCGCCGGGTGTGCATAACACCGCGCGCTCGTCAGTCACCTCGCGCCCGGCCGCGGCTTCCTCGGGTGTCAGCGCCGGCGACAGCACCTGCCCGATTTGCTCGAGGTCGCTCGCGACGATGCCCCCACCGAGCGCCATGTACTCGAACACTTTCGTCGGCGATCCGAAGAACTTGCTGTCGATCATGTCCGTGCTGTGCGGCGAGACGTAGATGTCGCACGCTGTCAGCAGCACGGCACCCTGAACCTGAGGCACCCGGCCGGTCGCTACGACACGGTTCTGCAACCCGTTCTGCTGGACGGCGGCGTCGACCAGCCGTTTGAAGTGTCCGTCTCCGATCAGCAGGAACTTCGCCGCCGGCGCACCCTCCGCGATTTTCGGGATCGCAGCCGCGAGCACGTCGATGCCGTGCCACCCACCGAAGGTGCCGATAAAGCCGACAACGCGGTCGGTCGCCGCAAGGCCCACTGACGCTCGGATGGCGCTGCGCTCGGATGGCGAGGCTGGCGCGTAGGCCGTCAGATCGACGCCGTTCGGATTGACGAGGATCTTCGATGGGTCGACACCTCGGGCAATCAGCGTGGTTCGGATTTCGGCGGAGACCACACTGATGAGTGTCGCCTGCTCGAACGCGAACGCCTCCGCCTCGAGGTATTCGGCTTCGTACACGTAGCCGGTCCCCTCGAAACTCCGCCGCATCGAAATCTCGGAGCCGTTGTATTCGACGATGTACGGGACTTTGAACTCCGCACTCAGCATGGCGCCGGCGCAGTTCCCGATGCAGAGCCGCTCGTAGATGTACGCCGGCCGTCGCTCCTCGATATACGGACGCAGCAGGTTCAGATAGTGATACGTAGCGGCCGCGATGTCGTCTTCGTTCGTCGTCGCGCTCGGATGCGGCATGACGACCTGCGCCAACCCATAGTCGTCGAGCAGCGGAAACCGGTTCGCCATGCAGCACACGAACGACTCGGTCACCGCGGCGAGCTCTTTAGCGACATAACAGGTATGGCCATAGCTGCCGCCGGACACGATCGGCGCCCAGAAGTCGGTGCGAAGGTACACTCCGCATCCGCGTATCCGGTGGTTGGTGTCCGGCAGGTGCGCCTCGACGGGAAACGGCACCGGTCTCGCGGCTTGCCGCGCCCGGCGGAAGGCGCCGAGCCGCAGCGCGTGACGCACCATCGGCGCGGCGCCGGCGCCCGGCGTACCATCGCCGGAACGGGCGCTCAACGCGCGCCAGCGGTTCGTAATCTTGGCGGCGACGCGCTTCCAAATCCAGCGGGGCATCTCGCGCGGGGGGAGGCCCCGGAGTGCATAGCCGAGGCGGCGCGGTCCTGAGACAAGCCGCATCAGCGGCTCCGCAACGAGATGATAGAACGCGCTCACGAGGCGGTGCCTGCGATAGCTGGCGAGCCGCTCACGCGTCACGCATTCGACAACACCCTCGTCCGGCCAGAAGACCCACACGCGGCGGCGCAGCGTGAGTGCGCGCGACAGCCGCCGAAGCTGCTGACCGGTCGGGCACCCGGAAGCGAGCTCCACGACGAATCCGAGCGAAGCGTCGGCGCGAAGGGCGGCAATCGGATCGCCGGCCGCCCCCTCCGGCGGTGGCAGCGCGACGAGGTGCCGCTCGCTCGTCGCATCGAGCCGCGGTTCGTCCACCGTCCCGATCCGTCCGCGGGCGTCGGCGTACACCACCCGCATTACCGCTCAACCCTGGGCGGCGCCCTGCGTCGCATCAGCTGAAGCTTCTCCTGGAGTATCCACCGGACGTCATAGCGGATCACATCGCGCGTCCATCGCACGAGCATGATCAACTCGGCACGAAGGACCAGCGCCTCTTCCCAGACACCGTTGGCAACGATGATCGAGACGATGAGACCGGTGCGCCACCAGCTGTCGACGGCGTCCAGGAGTCGGGGCCGGGCGCCCCACGGCGACTCGTTCATGGTTGGCGAAGGTCGTCCGCGCGTCCAAACAAGAGGTCCTCGACCTCGAGCGCGACCGCGCTTGTCTCGAGCAGATCGTCGAATGGAATCGGCGCCTGGGCGCCCGCCGCGATCGCGTCGCCAAACTGGCTTAATTCGGCGAAATGGCCTTTGTCGATCTCGCTGCTCTGCCAGAGCACCGCGCCGTCGCTCGCGCGGGTCACAACTTTGAAGTCGTCAACGACGAACGCCTCGCCATCGCTGAAGATCTCGATGCGCTCCTTGCCGAGTCCGGCTTTCGGGCCGAGTGCCGTGTAGACCAGCGTCGCGAGGCTGCCATCTTCGTAGCCGATCGTCGCGCAGAAGTTGTCGTTGCGGCCGTACGGCAGGGCGCCCGGATCGATCGCAGCGGCAGTCACCGACCTGACTGGCGATTCAGCGAGGAACCGGAACACGTCGTACATGTGGCACGCTTCACCGATGTTCCGGCCACCACCGTGCGCTCCGTGGACCCAGTGATCGAGCGGGATATAGCCGCCGTTCAGCCGGTAATACGCCACAATCGGTGCCCGCCGCGACGCAATCGCCGTCTTGACCGACACCAGCGCCGGCGAAAACCGGCGATTGAAACCGACCATCAACATCGGCGCAGAATCGAGCCGGGCGTAGGCCGTCGCAACGCGATCGAGATCGTCCCGGGTCACGGCGAGTGGCTTCTCGACGAATACGTGCTTGCCGGCATCGAGTGCGCGCACGACTTGATCCGCGTGCTGGTGATGCCGGGTCGCGATCACCACGAGATCAATCGACGGATCCGCGAGCACATCATCCAGGTTCGATGTGAAAATCCCCACCTGGTTGTCGCGCGCGAAGTTGCCGCCCTGGGCGGCATTGCGGCTCACGACCGCCTTCAGGAAGAATCGGTCGGGCCGCTTCTTCAGCTGCGGCACCAGCATGCCCGTACCGAACGCGCCGGCCCCCACGAGCGCGTAGTTCAGCGGCCCGGGAACCGCCCGCCGGTGTCCGCGGATGACGACGCGAGTGGAGTCGCTCGGTTCAGGAAGAATCCGCGTATCGTCTGGGTAGCTGATGAGGACACCGAGCGGCAAGCCGCCGACTGCATCTGCGAGCTCGCGATACGCGTTTGGCGCCTCGTCCACCGAGATGACGCGATCGATCAGTGGTTGCACATCGATCCGCTTGCTCGCAATCAGCTCGAGGTACGCCTGCATGTTGCGGTTTTCGGTCCAACGCACGTAGCCGAACGGATAGTCGTGCCCGTCGATCTCGTAAGACGCGTCGTATCGGCCGGGGCCGTACGAAGTACTCATCAGCAGATCGATCTCTTTCCGATAAAACTGCTCGCGCTCGATCTTCAACCCCACATCGCCGACTATGACGACGGAACCCTTGGCGCGCGTCACTTCCATCGCGAGATTGACGACGGCCGGCGACTTCGTCGCCGCAGTGATCACGGTCCGATCCGCGCCGCGGCCGCCGGTCGCGTCGCGAACGATGCCCTTGAAGACCTCGGTATCGCTCGCGCCATCACGCATCCCGAGGGACCGCGCCCGCTGCACGCGCGCCGCATCGAGATCGAGCCCGATGACGTCGCACCCGGACGCGCGCAGGAGCTGCGCCGTGAGCTGCCCGATGAGACCGAGGCCGAGCACGGCAATCCGCTCGCCGAGTTGTGGCGCGGCGCGGCGCACTCCCTGCATCGCAATCGCGCCGACCGTCGTTGACGCGGCGAGGTTGACGGGACAGCCGCGGGGAATCCTGCAGACCAGGTTTCGTTTGACCGACACGAATTCGGCGTGATTGGCTTGGCCCGCGCCGGCACACGCGACCAAGTCCCCTGCTGCAAGATCGGTGATGCCTTCGCCAACAGCGACGACACGCCCCGCCGCCGAATACCCGGCCGCCCAACCTTGCGTGTCGAGCTCGGAGGCCGGCAGGCCGCCGGCCGCGTGGGGGGCGGTACCGATCTCGACCGACGTCAGGGTCACGCGCGAGCCCGGCGGACCACCCGCAGCGCTTACGACAAGCGTCACCTCGTGGGAGCCGCGGGGATCCACGATGAGCGTGTCCTCGAAGGGCCCGCGTTCATAGGTTCGCGAACCAAGCCACGCTTCACGCGACGCATTGAGCAACCCCACTGCAATCGCGCCCGACTCCACCAGTCCGCGCAGCCGGACGACGGGGACGTGGCCGGCCTCGACCGCGATCGGTTGCGACATGATTTGGTACCCGGCAGCCGTGCCGTCGGTTACGACCGTGACCGCGCCATCCGCCGCTGAGAAGTCCGCAGCAGCGCTCGCCTGGGTCCAGACGATGCCCCCGACGGTCACGACCGGGATTTCGTCCAATTTGCGCCGGCGGAAGGCAACAGCGCGTCGGCGTGCGATTTGCGCGACGCGGCCGATCGCCTTCCGAGGATCGCGAATCGAGGCCCGCAAATATCGGCGGGCCAAGACGGCGTATTCGAGGCTGCGTTCGATCGTGGAGCTGTCGGGCATGGCCTCGGCGACGCTTCGCAGCGGCGCAATCTCCGTTCCAACGCTGATGAGTGAGTAGTGCACCCGGACGAGCACGGATCCGCGCTCGACGACCGGCCGCGGCACGCGCGCGACGACGGCCCCGCCACTGTTCAACAGAATCTGCCGCATGAATTCAACAGCCGCTCAGCACTCGGCCGGACTCAGAAGCGCCCGCGCGATCGCCGCGCGGTCATCCTGAACTCGGTCGCGAGCGAACAAGAAAGACGCAGTAGTCGGGACAGCCACTGTTCCTCTCCAGACAGCGACCGTCGCGGACTCCTTGACGCCGTAAGCCGGCGAAACCCACCCCGCCTCAAGCGACAGCGCGAGCGCGCGGACGCAGGACACCGGCATCAGCCAGACGACATTGCCGTGGCAGGAGAGGCGTACATCATAACCGTCAATCGATGCCGTCACTGCCGGATCGAAATGAACCCGCCACTCGAGCAGGTGTTCGCCAGCGCCGCCGAGCA
>JBPYEE010000274.1:0-2007 GCA_051985095.1 Vicinamibacterales bacterium
GTCCGACGCTACACCGCGTACCTGTCGTGATGACGAATCCACGCTTGGGCACGCCCCTCTTCCTCCTGACGGCCAAAAGGCGTCAGATCGAGGAAGTTGTAGGTGTTCAGCGGCAGATCGAGTCCGCGCTGGTAGGCGGAATAGGTATGAAACACCCGATCGCCGTCGCGCAGGAACACGCTAATGCCGGGCAGCTCGCCCTTCGCGAACCAGATCTTGCCCGCAGCGAGGAGCGTCTTCGCGTCCGTGTAGTTGTACTCGTACGGCGATCGCGCCGGATCGAGCGTCACACCGAAATCGTCGTTGAACTCAGTGCCGAACGAGGAGACCCACGTGAACTGCCACCCCATCCGCTGCTTGAACGCGTCGATCTTGTCCAGCGGCGCCCGTGAAACGACGACGAACGAGGTGTCGCGCGCGGTCAGATGCACGATGCTGCCGGCGGCATTGTCCATGAAGTGCGAGCAGCTCTTACACCCTTCCTCCCACTGCGGGTCGAACATAAAGTGATACACGATCAGCTGCCGTCGATCGTTGAACAGATCTCGCAGCGTCGTCGGGCCGTTCGGCCCTTCGAAGACATACGGCTTGTCGATCTCTACCATCGGTAGAGTCCGACGCGCGGCGCTCAGCGCATCGCGCTGCCGACTTGCTTCCTTTTCCTGGACGAGCAGCGCCTTGCGCGCCACCAGCCATTGCTCTCGACTGACGATGTTCGGTCGATTCATTTGACACCTCCGTCAGATGCAGTGCTCCCATTCAGTGCGGCGACATGAGTCGTCTTCCAAATGGTCTTCACAATCAGCGCCGTAGCGCCGCCGATTGCTGACGTAGCGGCGACGACGAGCTGTGCAATCGTGGCGGCACAGACTGGACACATGACTTCCTCCCGTTTGGCCGCCGTTCAGGGTGATGCCGGCGTCTCGACCAACGGCCTGACTTCCACCGTGCCCAGACGCGCCGAAGGCAGGCGCGCTGCCAGGGCAATCGCCAGGTCGAGGTTCGGCACGTCGACGACGTAGTAGCCGCCGAGCTGTTCGCGCGTCTACGCAAACGGGCCGTCGATGACCAGTCGCTTACCGTCCCGGATTCGCACGCTGGTCGCTGTCGTCGTCGGCTGCAATTGCGCCCCGACAACGTAGTGGCCGTTTGACTTGATCTCTTGCGTAAACCGGCCGTATTCCCTCATGACGTCGCCCCGCTCGTTGTCGCTCAGCTGTGCCCATGCCGTCGGATCGTCGTGAATCAACAGGATGTATTTCATCGCTTCCTCTGCTGGTGTAACGAACACGTCGGCGAAGGATCGACACTTCCTCCGCAAAAGCTCTTAGCATGGTGGGATGGACCGAACCGGTGAGGTTCTTGCCGAGCTCTACCGTTCCGACTGGGGCCGAATCGTCGCCACCCTTATCCGCCTCCTCGGAGACTTCGATCTGGCGGAAGACGTGGCACAGGAAGCGTTTGCCACGGCTGCGGACCTCTGGCGGACCTCCGGCGTGCCCACGTTCCCGCGTGCCTGGATCATTCAAACGGCACGCAACCGCGCCATCGATCGCATCCGGCGATCGAAACGCTTCGAGGCGATCGTCGATGCGCGCGCGCCATTGATGCCGGCCAACACCGACGCGCAGGACTACGACGACGCCCCGATCGCGGACGACCGGCTCCGACTCATCTTCACGTGCTGCCATCCCGCATTGGCCCTCGAGGCACAGGTCGCCTTGACGCTCCGGATCTTGTGTGGGCTGGAGACGGACGAGATCGCACGCGCGTTCTTGGTGCCGCCCGCGACGATGGCGCAACGGCTTGTGCGCGCGAAACGGAAGATTCGGGACGCTGGGATCCCGTACACCGAGCCGGTCGCGAGGGATCTGCCTGAACGCCTCGAGGCCGTGCTCACAGTCGTGTATCTGGTCTTCACCGAAGGCTATGCCGCGACTCGAGGCGAGCCGCTCATTCGCGCCGACTTGTGCGCGGAGGCCATCCGCCTCGGCCGGCTGCTCAGAG
>JBPYEE010000275.1:0-3768 GCA_051985095.1 Vicinamibacterales bacterium
GCGGCTGCAGCGGGGCGATGCCCTTGGCGCCGATCGTCGATTCGTCCATGCACGACGCGTAGTAATCGCCGATCTTCTGCGTCTCGGCGTCGTGCCCGGCCGCCGCCGCCTCGAGGATCTTGTGCAGCACTTCGTTGTTGCGATCCTGCAGCTCGTCGAACCGACCCCACCGCGAGCGGTCAGGCGGGATCGGATTGTTCGCGATCCAGCCGCCGCACGCGTACTGGTAGAAGTCCGTGCACGGATCGGCGGTCCGGTCCATCGCGCTCAACTCGAGGCCCGAGGCCGACCGGGGCGTCGTGGTGGCGCCCTGACTTTGGGCGTACACCATCGCCGCCGCCAGGGGGCATGACACGAACAGGAAGACCGAGAGGGATTTCTTCATAAGACCTCATCGCGCCGGCGTGGCGTACCGACCCATTACCAGACTCGACACGCGCGCTGGCGCACCATCGGCGCATCGCCAGGACATGAAAACGCAGTGCGGAACTCGGGCATGTTCGAGAGCGGACCGTTGACGCGGAAGCGATTCGACGCGTGCGGATTGGTCGTCGCCTTCAACCGTTCGGCTTCGGGCCGGCTGTCCTCGCACCACACCTGGGCCCACCCGAGAAAGACACGCTGTTCAGGCGTAAACCCGTCGAGCGCCGGAGCGCCGGCGTGCGTCGCCAGGTAGGCGATCAGCGCGAGACGCAGGCCGCCGTTGTCGGCCGTGTTTTCACCGAGCGTCAGCCGGCCGTTGATGTGGGTGTCGCCCGCGACGACGTAGCTCGAATATTGATCCGCCACGCAGGCGGCGCGCTCGTCAAACGCGGTGGCGTCCTGGGCGGTCCACCAGTCCCGCACGTTGCCATGACCGTCGTACTTGCGGCCCTGGTCGTCGAAGCCATGCGTCAACTCGTGACCGATCACAGCGCCGATGCCGCCGTAGTTCACGGCGGCGTCGCGGCCGGGATCGTAAAACGGCGCCTGCAGAATCCCGGCCGGGAAGTTGATGGTGTTGTTCGGCGCACTGTAGTACGCGTTGACCGTCGGCGGCGTCATGCTCCAGTCGTTTCGGTCGACCGGGTGCCCGATCTGGCCGATCCGCCGCGCGTTGGCGAACGCCGTCGCGCGCTGGCGATTGCCGACCGCATCGGTTCGCGACACCCGGACCGCCGAATAGTCGCGCCACCGCTCCGGATAGCCGATGCGGTCAACGACGGCGTCGAGCTTCGCCCGTGCCGCCACCTTCGTCTCCGCGCTCATCCACGGGGCGCTGTCGATGTCGGCGCGCATGGCCGCCTTGATATCGAGGACCATCTTCAGGGCGTCTGCCTTGGCGCGCGGCCCGAACGCCTCGTCGACGAAGGCTTTGCCGAGCGCCTCGCCCATCTCCTGATCGACGTCGGCCACGCATTCGCGCCAGCGCGGCGGGGCCGCCTGCTGGCCGGTCAGCGCGCGGCTGAAGAAGCCGAAATCGGCGTCGTTGAACCGGGCCGGCAGCATGTGCGCCGATCCGTGCACGAGATGCCATCGAAAATACGCTTTGAGATCGTCCAGGCTCGTCGTGGCGACTACCTCGTTCATGGCTTGGACGGCTCTGGGCTCGGCAACGTTCACCGTATCGACGGGCGGCAGGTGAATCGCGGCGAAATAGGCCGGCCAGGAGAAGGCCGGCGTCAGCCGCTGGAGGTCCGCCACCGTCATCGGATGTCGGATCGCGTTCGGATCACGGCGTTCGGCGACGTCCAGCATGGCGGTCGCCAGTCTGGTTTCGACCGCGACGACCGCGCTCGCCGCGGTGGCCGCCTGGGTGGCGTCGACGCCCGATAACGTCAGCATCTCGGCGACGTGGGCGTGATAGGCCTCACGAAGCTCGACCGATCGCGCGTCGTTCTTCAGGTAGTAGTCGCGCGAAGGAAGGGCGAGGCCGTCGGGCGACACGTTCGCCATCAGCAGCGAGGCGTCGTCGAACCGCGCGCGCGGCCCGAAGCCGAAGAGCACGTACGCGCCGCCACGACGCGTGGCACCGCCGAGTTGCGGCGGTTCGCCGACGATCGCGTGCAGATGTGCGACGAGCGACGGAATCTGATCGCGCGACCTCAGGGCGGCAATGCGGGCGAGGTCCTCCTGCAGCGGCGACAGTCCGCGCGCCTCGATTCCCGTTTCGTCGACGCAGGCGGCGTAGTACGCGCTGGCCTGCTCACGCGCGCGATCGGCGTTCGGCGTTTCGAGCATCCGTTTCAGGATCGCGAAGTTGCGATCCTGAACTTCCTGAAAGCGTCCCCAGGAGCGGCGATCGGCAGGAACCGGATGCTGCGCGATCCAACCACCGCACGCGAACTGATAAAAGTCGATGCACGGATCGACGCGGCGATCGAGCGATGTCGTTTCGACGCCGCGCGACTGGGCCTCGATGAGTCCCGCGCCGAGCGCGAGGGCTGTCCCGACGGCGAAGAGGTAGCGTACAATTGTTGATTGGCCTACAGATGGGCAGCTGGTTGGCCGAGACATTCGACGAGCTGAAAGGATCCCCTTCGTGAGAAACATCGCACCAAAAGAACAGGCGGAACTCGACGCCACCGAAACGCACGAGTGGCTCGAGTCGCTTGATTATGTGCTGCAGAGCGGCGGACCTGCAAAGGTCGCGCGCCTGCTGCGCGAGTTGACGATTCACGCCCGTCAGAATGGCGTCAAGCTTCCCTTTACCGCCAACACTCCTTACATCAACACGATTTCGGCCGAGGAACAAGCCCTGATGCCCGGCAGCCCCGATGTGGAGCGCCGCATCAAGAGTCTCGTCCGCTGGAACGCGGCGGCAATGGTCGTGCGGGCGAACAAAGCGGAAGAAGGGATCGGGGGACACATCTCGACCTACGCGTCGGCGGCCTCCCTCTACGAGATCGGCTTCAATCATTTTTTCCGGGGTCACGAGCACGGCGACGGTGACGTCATCTTCTTTCAAGGGCATGCGGCGCCGGGCATTTACGCGCGCGCCTATCTCGAGGGGCGGATTGACGAAACGCATCTCGAAAACTTCCGCCGGGAGCTGAAGCCGGGAGGTGGCCTCTCATCCTACCCGCACCCCTGGTTGATGCCCAACTTCTGGGAATATCCGAGCGTCTCGATGGGGCTCGGTCCGATCATGGCGATTTACCAGGCCCGCTTCATGCGGTACCTCGAGGACCGTGGGCTGCGGCCGGCGTCCAACTCGAAGGTGTGGGCGTTTCTCGGTGATGGCGAAACCGACGAGCCCGAGGCGCTCGGGGCGATCACGCTGCCGGCGCGCGAAAAGCTCGACAACCTGATCTTCGTGATCAACTGCAATCTGCAGCGCCTGGACGGGCCCGTGCGCGGGAACGGTCAGATTATCCAGGAGCTCGAAGCCGCCTTCCGCGGCGCCGGTTGGAACGTGATCAAGGTCCTGTGGGGCCGCGAATGGGATCCATTGCTCGCCAAGGATCGCGATGGACTGCTCGTCCATCGAATGGGGGAGATCGTCGACGGTCAATACCAGAAATACGCCGTGTCAGACGGCGCCTACGTGCGGGAGCACTTCTGGGGCGCGGACCCGCGGCTGCTCGACATGGTGAAGCACCTCTCCGATGACCAGCTGAAGAAGATGACGCTCGGCGGGCACGACCCGATCAAGGTGTGGAACGCCTACAAGGCAGCCGTGGAGCACAAAGGGGCGCCGACGGTCGTCCTCGCCCGCACGATCAAGGGGTATGGCCTCGGCGAAGCCGGAGAGGGCAAGAACATCACACACCAGCAGAAAAAGATGAA
>JBPYEE010000276.1:0-3616 GCA_051985095.1 Vicinamibacterales bacterium
CCGGCTGATGTACTCCGGGCGGGACTTCGGCTGGATCTACGAGCGTCAGGATCAGGTCAGTTTTCTGGATGGGCACGTCCGAGCGTTCGCACATCTCGGCGGGGTGCCCGCGCGCGTGGCGTATGACAATCTGCGGCCCGCCGTCGTGCGCATCGTGGTCGGTGGCGAACGCGCCCTGACCCCGCGCTTTGCCGCGTTGGCCTCGCACTATCTGTTCGAGCCGTGTTTCTGTCGGCCCGGCGAAGGACACGACAAAGGCGGCGTGGAGGCGCGCGGCAAGGCCGTGCGCCGGCAGGCGCTCGTCCCGATTCCGAGCGGGCCGACGCTCGAGGCCATGAATCGGGAGCTGCTCGCGCGTCTCGACGCCCGGCTGGACACCGGCCGCAATCTCGAGGGGCAGACGATCGCGGCGCGGTTCGCGGAGGAGGTCGCGCGGTGGCGACCACTGCCAGAGCCGTTTGTCGCGGAATCGACGACGGTTTGCACCATTTCGCCACGCGCGCTCGCCCGGATCGATGGGGCGGTGTACTCGGTGCCCTGTCGCTGGGCGGGTCTCGATCTCATCGCCCGAATCGGGCCAACGACGGTGACCATTGTCGGCCGCGACGGCCTGCGCATCCCCCATCCGCGCAAACGGTTCGGAGCGCGATCGATCGATTACCGCCACTACCTGCCGGAACTCGCGCGCAAGCCGCAAGCCGTGCGGCAGGTGTTGCCGGATCTGCTCCGCGACCTCGGGGCCCCCTTTTCGGCCGTGTGGACTCACTTGCAGAGTGCCCACAGCCCGCGCGAGGCCGCCCGACTGTTCGCCAAGGTCCTGGAGCAGCTCGATCGCCACGGCGCGGCGGTCGTGGTGCCGGCACTCGAAGCCGCGCTCGCCACCGGCACGCCGTTGCTGCTGGCCCTCACGGCGCCGGGGACCCGCCCGCCGGCGATGGTCGCGGACGGTCTGCCGGCGAGTCTGCGCGAGCTCGAGATCGGCAGTGGGCGCGCCGCCGATTACGACGAGTGGCTCGCGGGCTCACGACCATGAGCGTCGCCGTCGTGACCCGCGATCTCATCGTCGCCCAAACTCGCGCGCTCAAGCTGCCGGGGGTGGCGCGGAGTTTTGAAGCCCTGGCACGCCAGGCGCGCGACGGGCACTGGCCGCACGAGGACTACCTGCACGACGTGCTGAGCGCCGAGCAGACGTCCCGACATGAATCGGTCATCCGGCAACGACTGCGCGAGGCACGATTTCCCGAAGTCAAAACGCTCGACACCTTCGACTTCGCCGCGGCCGAGGGGGTCAATGCCAGCCAGGTGCACGCGCTGGCGCGTGGCGAGTGGGTGACCGCGCCGGAGAATGTGATTCTCGCCGGCCCGATCGGCACGGGCAAGACGCACCTGGCGATTGCGCTGGGCGTCGAAGCCACCAAACAGAAACGACGCGTGCTCTTCACGCGCGCAGCCGACGTGGTGCGGCAGCTCCTCGAGGCGCGCGACGCACGCGAGCTGACGCGATGGCAGCAGCGACTGCGCCGGGTCGACGTCCTGATCGTGGACGAACTCGGCTTCGTGCCCTTTGACCGCACGGGCGGCGAGCTCCTCTTCAATCTGCTGACCGATCGGTACGAGCGCCGCGCCACGGTGGTCACCACGAACCTGGCGTTTGCCGAGTGGGTCACTGTGTTTGCCGGCGATGAGAAGCTGACGACTGCGTTACTCGATCGCTTGGCCCATCACGCGACCGTGATCACCACGAAGGGAAAGAGCTACCGAATGCGCAAACGGCGAGGCACCGGGTCGTGACCGCCGATCGCGATGTTCAGAGCGTGCATTCTGCACACCGACCGTCCAGGATGCCCCAGAAACGATTTTCTCGAGGGGGGCCGCTCCTCTGGCATTCCCCATGTTCCGCGATGACCTGGAGGGTCAACGATCGAACACATCGCAACAGCGGCTGTGGAAATGACGCTCCTGTGGAAATCACAGAACGATTCCCACAGGAGCTTGGAAATCTCGCTGGAGAGCGCGAGATTCCCACATTTTCACAAGCCATTCCTCTTTCTTTTAGGGAAGAAGAACGTAGAATGAACCGCCCTCAGACTGGATCACTTTCCGACCGGCGTACTGGCCTACTTTCCGAACGGCGCAAACAAGAGCGATGGTCAGGCAGCGCGGCGTTCGTAGTAGTGATGGACCTGGCCGACGTGAGAGACTCGAACGATCGCGCCGCTGGCTGGTGGTTGCGCAGCCCGCGGGATCGGCGCATCTTTGTCCAGCGACAGGTGCGTGCCCCACTCGTGATAGCAATTCAGGAATAATGCAAGCGTGCGTCGAAGCGATCGTTCATTCCACACGATGACGTGATCGAGGCACTCGCGCCGGATGGTCCCGATCAGGCCGAAATGTCTCACGCCAAGATTGAGGGTCACCGAACGGCTGTGCGCCTCAAAACTCCGTCCAGGTCGGGAAGAGAAGGCAGGTATCGGGTCAGGAGGACGTTGCCGTTTTCTTGCCCTTTTGACGCAGCCAGGCGCCGCAAACGGGAGCCAACTGCGGCATGAAGCGAAAGAGCGAAAGGCCGTCTGTTAGGGGTAAAACCGCGCGATCCCGCACTTAGCGGCAACCGCCGGCAAAGACTGGCTAATGTTTGGTGTTCCGGCTACGAACCAGGAGGTCGCAGATTCGAGTTGCGCTTCGATTCAAGCGAACCTCACAGCGGGAGATCGCGACGAAGGAACTTGCGCCGGATGCGGCTGGCGTATTCCACACGCCCATCGAAGTGTGGGTCATCGGATATGAGGAAGAGACCCCAGCCGGCGCTGATTCGGACAGGCAAGCCGGTCCTCAACAAGGATTTTGCCCGCGCACGGCCGATTCTGGATTGAGCCAGCCACCAGGCGTGTCCTGATGACCGAGTTGCACACGGGCGACCGGCCATCACCGGCACTATCGAGGTCAGCTGCCAGTCGGAGCCGCTGCCATCTAGTCTTTTGTCGCGACGCGATACAGCATCCAGAGCTTCAGGAACTTGAAAAACGGCGCGATATCGAGCTCCGGCAATCGCGCGGCCGACGCGAGCGTTTTCTCCGTGACCGTCTGCGGCGCCCGCCGCCGCCGCCCCAGCAGGAATCCGACAATCCCGACGCCCACGGCGGCTGAGGCGGATACGGCCACTGCGGTCGGGTGGTTGGGCATCCAACGCCGGAGATCTTCGAACCGATTGCCGGATTCCTGGGCAAAATTGCCAATCAGGTCCTTCGATCGGTTGTACGTCTTGTAGAGAATCTTCGCCGCATCGCGCGAACTCGCAGCCATGCTACACCTCCTGAGAACGAAACTCGGCAGTGTGCCTATGCAATTCGAACGCCCGAGATGAGATAAGCCAGCGCTCGAGCTGAAGCGTGCGTGCGACCTCGCCGCAGAGTAGATAAGCGCTTTCTGCTCAGGCTAGGCCTGTGGCTCGCCAATATTCCGGCTGCCATGGGAATCACTCGCGGACGCGGCCTTCGCCGCCGGAGCGCCAAGATGTTTTCGGGCTTCCAATGACTTAACGACGTGATCGCACGCAACAAGACCCGAATTGCGGATTGCGATTTCGGTCTGCCGAGACAAATCGTCTCAGACTGTC
>JBPYEE010000277.1:0-4531 GCA_051985095.1 Vicinamibacterales bacterium
ACAGGGTTGACACTTCGGGCTCTCTTCTCTTTGGATTGAGGTTTTCCAACAAAGGATGATCGCTGTTGGCGCTGTGGAAACTGTTTTGTAGTTTCCAAGTCCCTTGTGGGCGCGTTCTGTGCGTCCACAGGGACGGCAGCGTCAACAGCGTCTTCGTTTTGTCGAATTTTCGCTCACCGCAGCGGATGTCGACACGGAGGAGCCGATGACGAAGGCAGAGCAGACGCGGGTGTGGGCCTGGCGATTCAAGGTGCTGCAGCGGGCGGGCGCGTCCTCGCGGAATGTCGCGCGAACGTGCCGGCACTTCGGTATTTCCCGCCAGGCGTTTTACAAATGGAAACGGCGTTATGCCGCGCACGGCGCGGCGGGGTTGTACGATCGGCCCCGCACGCCACATCGATCGCCCCGCGCGACGCCGCGCGAGGTCGTCAGCAAAATCCTGTATCTCAGGCAGCACTACCATTTCGGCGCCGGCAGGATCGCCGATTACCTGAAGCGCTTTCATCAGGTGTCGATCGCGCCGTCCGCCGTTCATCGTCTCCTCGGAAAGCACGGCATGAGCCGGTTGCCGGCGAACCAGAAGCATCGGCCCCATCGGGCGCGCTGGCTGCGGTACGAGAAGCCCCAGCCAGGCCACCGTCTCCAACTCGACGTCAAGTTCCTCGAGCGTATCCCCGGCACCCAGAAACGGCTGTATCAGTTCACGGCGATCGACGATTGCACGCGCATCCGCGTGTTGAAGGTGTACGACGCCTGCAACCAGCGGACGGCCATTCGGTTCGTCGACGAGGTCGTGCGCCGCTTACCGTTCCGGGTCCACGTCATTCAGTCGGACAACGGCGCCGAGTTTCAGTCGCAGTTCCACTGGCACGTCGAGCGCTTGGACATTCGCCATGTGTACATCCGCCCTCGGTCGCCTCACTTGAAGGGCGAGGACTCATACTGCACCTCGTGGGCCGCGTGATGGAATGGTTCGAGGCTCGACCTGATACGGCCCTTTGCGGGCAAACTTGCCTGGCAAGCTGTCACGCGGAATCTCGTACAAGTAATCGCCCTTGTCGTTGACTGGATGTGCTCGCAACAAACCTCGCCGACGCCACAGATGCACGGTGCAGAGCTTCACGCCATATTTGGCAGCAACATCGGCCGGCGTCAGCAGACCCGTTTCGAGCAATCGCGTGCGACGGTGTTTGAGCCCATAGGCGGTGCGCAAGCGTAGCACGCGATGGCGGGTGAAGGGACACCGGGTCGCTGTTCGCACGCCGCGTTCGTTCAGCAGGTCGGCAATTTCTCCGTCGGTATACGTGTCGAGAAGGTGATCAATTTCGCGGACGATTGCAGCGTCAGTCGTCCGGAGCTCGATGCACGTTTTTGGCAAGGGAATGTCGAGTGAGCGCGTCGCCCCACCGGTGAACCGAATGTCCGCGTGCACGCTCTTGCCCCTTGTCAGGGTGATGTCGGCGATCAGCAAACGCATCATGCGTTTCTTTTCGCGCGCCGATGTGGTCGGATTGCGCCACAGGCGAGGGAAATCGGTCGCGAGCGCGAGGATGTCGTCGCGTTGCTCGGTCGTGACGACGCGTGCATCAGCCCCGCGTGCCGCTTCGTACGCCTCCTGCGCGGCGGCGAGGGCGCGGAGCCGGTCATTCCATTCCGCCTCGAGCACGTCCGCGACGAGGCGATTCTCCGGATCGACGCGGAGAAAGCGCCGATGGGCGACGTCCGCGTCGTAGCGTGCCCGTTCGACCTGCTGCTGACGAACGCGATCGGTCTCGGCGGCGCGCGTCACGAGCTCGTGCTGCACCGTGAGCGCGACCTCGAGCGCCAACGGGGTCATGGTTTCGACGAGCACGTCGCCAATCGCGTCGTCGAGCGCGCCCCCGTGAATCGTTTGGCAGACGCCAGGCTGCCCGTGATGGATCCGGCTCCGCCCACACCAATAATCGGGCACGGGCTTCCCGTGATACGAGTGGTACCGAATCGTCATCCGTTCGCCGCATCGGCCACAGATGACCAGTCCTTGCAGTAACGCCGGGCCCTCGCGCGGCGGACTCTGCCGACGATCGGGTCCGCGCGTTTGCGCATTCGCGCGTAACCGGCGCAGATTGTCTTCATACTCGTCCCAGCTGATGTACCCGGGATGGATGCCCGGGATCAGGATCCATTGATCACGCGGCGGCCGAGTGACGGGTACGTGGCCATCGGGTCCGCGACGGGTCCGCGTGCGCCCAAAAAAGAATGCCCCGGCGTAGCGGGGGTTGTGAATGATCTGGCGCGCGCGGCTGTGCACCAAATCGCCCCAGACGAGCTCGCCCAGATGCGGGCCGCGCTTCAGGCGTCGGGGGAACGCAATGTCTTGGGTCCGAAATTCCTTCACGGTCGCCAGCATTGATCCGGTCCGGCGGTACGTCTCGAAGAAAAGCCGGAGCACGTGCTGGACTTGCGTGTCGGGATCGAGCACGACGGTGTCGTGCGGACCGTAGACAAACCCGACCGGCAAGGGGCCACGCAATTCCCCGCGTTTCGCCTTACTGAGGATGCCGCCCCGCAGCCGCGCGCGGAGCATATGCAGTTCGGCTTCGCTCATCGTGCCCTTGAGGCCGAGGAGGAGCCGATCATTGAAATGCGCCGGATCATAGACGCCGTCTTCATCAAGGATGAGCGTATCGGCGAGCGCACACAGCTCGAGCAGCCGGTGCCAGTCGGTGGAATTCCTGGCGAGGCGCGACACCTCCAGGCCGAGCACCATGCCGGCCCGCCCCAGGCTGACGTCGGTCACGAGGCGCTGAAACCCTTCGCGATCAGCGGTGGCCCCTGACTGTCCCAGGTCGCTATCGATCACATGGACACGCTCAAGCGGCCAGCCGAGGGCGACGGCGCGATCGCGCAAGGCGTATTGGCGCGTCGTACTCTCGGTGTTTTCGAACACCTGACGAATCGTGGACTGGCGCACGTACAAGTACGCATCACGCGACAGATGACCAGGGGTGATCTTCTGGTGGGCCTCACTCAGGATCATCGAGATGCTCCGTGCTGAGATGAGTCGACGATCGGCCCCGGATGCGTCGATAACACCAACCTCGCGATCAGTCGAGCCGCTTCGGCGTACGACGTCGGCGGCATCAGGCCAGGGGCCAGTCGCGGCGTGATCATGGGCGGCTCGTGCTCAGGCGCGGAGATCGGTGGCCGCCCACTGACTGGCCGGGATGACGCGGCGCTCACGCAGGCGCCGACCGCCCATATCCACCCGGCCAGACCCGTCTGGAGGAGCGTCGCTAACCCGATCCCGCGGGCGCCGACCGGCGATCCGATCATCTGCGCCCGGAGTGTTTCGTATTCCGTCTCGTACCGCGTGAGGTCGTGTGACACCGGCGCCGTTAGCGGCGTTTTTTTTCCTGACGCTCGATGAAGCGGAGCAGGCTTCGTTCGATACTGCGCGGATGCGCGGTGATCCCGAATCGTTCTTGTAACAGAGCGGCCAGCGCCGCCGTGCGCGGCACAGTGCCATCGGCGGTGCGTGCCGTGGCGAGCACCGTCAGCACCTCGTCGGTCAGCTTGTGCGGCCGGCGAGGCCCCCGCTTCTGCGGCAGCAAGCCGGGCACGCCGCCGCGTTGGAACGCGGCCCGCGCGGCGTAAAACGACGGCCGAGAAAAACCGAAGTCGGCGGCCGCGTCCGACACGCGTCGTGCGTCGAGTCGAACGCGGCGGAGCATCTCGTATTTCACTTGGACGATGTCGTGCGGGTCGAAGAATGTGCTTTCGCGAAACAGTGGATCTGTCACATCCTGCGGCCGCGGATGCAGCGTCCCTTGCGCCTGGAGCGCTTCGACTTTTCGCGAGGGCCGAGGTGCGCCCCGTCCGGCCATGCGCCCTCCATCGCCACGATTCCTCGACAGACGTTAAGTGAATTATATTCAATATGGTCGCGCTGTACAAGAGGGCGTCGATGGATTCCGGTCTAACACTCCTCATCGAGCGCACATACAGATGATTGCCCGATAAGGTCCCGACGGCAGGCGGCATAATTTCAGAGACAATGACGGCGGAATTCACTTAACACCTCGCGCCTTTCCTCCAGCCCGCTCTCGCCCTGCTGGACGGATGTCGCGCAACAGCGCGGTCAACGCGAACAGATCCTCAACACGGAAGGGCGCGCGGCCGGCAGCGACCTGGATGAACGGATCGGCGGCGCCAACGCTCGTCCATCCGACGGGCAATGAACGCGTTCGGCCGTTCGGGCCGACATACATCACGCGGTCTTCGCCCCAATTAAAGCGATAGGTCAGTAGCTCAAAGGTCTGCCCGTGGAGCGGATGGAACGGGTGCGTAACCGTGAAGACTTTCGGCAGATGTGCATCACGAGGTGCAATGCGAGGCTTCTTCCAACGGCAAAGTCGAACGGAGTCACCGAATCGACGACGAGGAGTTTTGGCAGCGACACACCTTCACGTCCTTCGACGAGGCCGCGGTGGCGCTCGAAGCCTGGCAGCGCCGCTACAACCAAGAGCGATTCTCGATGGCTTTGCATGGC
>JBPYEE010000278.1:0-9719 GCA_051985095.1 Vicinamibacterales bacterium
CGCCGCGCGTCATCCAGGCGCTCGCGCGCCTCCGACCGGATCAAATCGGGTTCTATCCTCCCTACGCCGCCGCCACCGAGGCGATCGCGCGCTATCTCGGCGTCGAAGCCGACCGCGTGGCCCTCACAAACGGGCTCGATGAAGGGATCATGGCGCTCTCGGTTTCGCAGCTGCGCGCGCCGGCCGAAGCGATCGTCCCGGAACCGGCCTTCGAGATCTTCCGGTTCGACACCGCCGTCGCCGGGGGAACGCTGGTCCAGGTGATGCCGCGCCGCGACTTCTCGTTCCCGCTTGACGAGGTACTCGCGGCAATTACGGCGCGGACCCGCGTGGTCTTCCTCACGAATCCCAATAACCCCACCGGCATCGCCATGCCGCTCGCCGCCATTCGCACGATCGCTGAATCGGTCCCGAAGCAGGCGGTCGTCTTCGTCGACGAGGCGTACGCCGAGTTCGCCGGCGTCAGCTTCCTGCCGGAACTCGCCGCCTATCCACGCGTGATCGTCGGACGCACCTTCTCGAAAGCGTTCGGGCTGGCCGGCCTGCGGATCGGCTGCCTCGTCGGCGCGGCCGAGGTGCTCGACCCGATCCGGGAAGCGATTCCGGTCTACAGCGTCAACATCGCGGCGGTGGTCGCGGTGCAGGCGGCGCTCGGCGACCTCGACCACCTTCACGATTACCTGCGCCAGGTCGCCGAATCGAAGGCACTCCTGTACGCGGCCTGCGGTCGCCTCGGCCTCACCTATTGGCCCAGTCGGTCGAACTTCGTGCTGGTCTGCGCGGGTGATCGCGCCGAGGCGCTCGTCAGCGGCGCGTTCGATCGCGGGATCTACCTGAGAGATCGCTCGACGGAGCCGGGGTGCGCCGGCTGCATCCGCATCGGCACCGGCATCGTGGCGCATACCCGGCGAGTCGTGCAGGTCATGGACGAGGTGTTGTGCGCCGCGGGGTGATCGAGCGGCGGACGACCGAGACCCGGATCGCGGTCAGGATCGACCTGGACGGCCACGGCCGGTACCAGGTGCGCACGGGCATCCGGTTTCTCGACCACATGCTCGAGCTCATGGCGCGTCACGGCGCCTTCGACGTGCGCATCGCGGCGGCCGGCGATCTGGACATCGACCAGCATCACACCGTCGAGGATGTCGGGATCGCCCTGGGCGAGGCGGTCGCGCAGGCGCTGGGCAGCCGGCGCGGCATCAACCGGGCCGGCTACTTCGTGATGCCGATGGACGAGACGCTGGCCGTGGCCGCCATCGACCTGAGCGGACGACCCCATACGGCTGTCGACTTGCGCGTGACCATCGCGCGAGTCGGCGATCTGCAGACCGAGCTCGTTCACGACTTCTTCGAGGGCTTCGCGATGGGCGCGCGCGCGAACGTCCATCTCAAGGTTCTCTACGGCCGCTCGAGCCACCACAAGGTCGAAGCGGTCTTCAAAGCGTTTGCCCGTGCGCTGCGGGTCGCCTGTTCTCGTGACAAGCAGCTCGCCAAACGGCTCCCCAGTACGAAAGGACTGCTGTGATCGCCCTCATCGACTATGGCGCCGGCAACCTGACGTCGGTCAAGAAAGCGCTCGCCGCCGTCGGCGCCGAGGTGGTCGTTCCGCGCGAACCCGCCGATCTCCGCAGTGTGCAGGGGGTCATCGTTCCCGGCGTCGGACACTTCGGCGCGACCCGCGCCCTGCACGGCGCCTGGACCGACGCCGTCCTCGAGCGAGTCGGAGAAAGGTGTCCTCTGCTCGGCATCTGCCTCGGAATGCAGTGGTTATTCGAGGGCAGCGAAGAGGCCGACGATGTGTCCGGCGCGGGTGTGCTGCCGGGGCGATGCTACCGGTTGCGGGGAGAAGCGGTAAAGGTGCCACACGTCGGTTGGAACGACCTCACCATTGCGGCGCCGGCGTCGATTCTCGAAAACGTGACCTCGGGATCGCAGGTGTATTTCACGCACAGCTACGTCGCGCCGACCAGCGGCGAGACGGTCGCGACCACCGATCACGGCGAACGGTTCGCGTCGGTCGTCGAACGCGGCTCGATCATGGGCGTTCAGTTTCATCCGGAGAAATCGGGTGCGGTGGGACTGCAGGTGTTGCGCAACTTTCTGCAGCTTGCCGGGTAGTGGGCGGACGGACGTAATTCCCTCGCGATGCTGTCCAAACGCATTATTGCGTGCCTCGACGTCCGTGACGGACAAGTGGTCAAGGGCGTCAACTTCGAGCAGCTGCGGGCGGCGGGCGATCCCGCGGAGCTGGCCCGGCGCTACGACGCCGAAGGCATCGACGAGCTCGTCCTGCTCGACATCACGGCGACCGTCGAAGCGCGCCGCGCGCTGGCTGACACGATCCGGCGGGTGGCGCGCGAACTGTTCATTCCCCTGGCGGTGGGCGGCGGCATTCGAACCGAGGAGGATGCGGCCGCGGCCGTCGATGCCGGCGCGGACAAGATCAGCCTCAACACCGCCGCGCTGATGAATCCCGCCCTCATCACGGCGCTCGCGAATCGCTACGGCAGCCAGGCGGTGATCGTCGCCATCGACGCGAAGCACAGCGACGGCGGCCTGGCCGTGTTCGCCCGCAGCGGGACAGCCGCCGCCGGCCGCGCGGCCGCCGAGTGGGCCCAGGAAGCGGAGTCGCGCGGCGCCGGGGAAATCCTGCTGACCTCGATCGACCGGGATGGCACCAGGCGCGGCTTCGACTGCGAGCTGACAGCGGCGGTGGCCGGCGCCGTTTCGATTCCCGTGATCGCGTCAGGGGGCGCGGGATCGCTCGATGACTTCGTCGCCGTGTTCACCGACGGCCGCGCCGACGCGGCGCTCGCGGCCTCGATCTTCCACACCGCCGAAACCAGCGTGCGCGCGTTGAAACGCCACTTGATCGCCCACGGAATCCCGGTTCGCCTCTGATGCTGATTCCGTCGATCGACCTGAAAGGCGGCGCCGTCGTCCAACTCATCCAGGGGGAGCGGCTGGCGATCCGCGATGAGGACGTGTTTGCGTGGGTCGGCCGCTTCGAACAGTTCCCGAAGGTTCAGGTGATCGACCTGGATGCGGCGATGGGCGTCGGAGACAACCTGCCGATCGTCCGGCGTATCGCCCGGCGGTTGCGGTGCCGCGTCGGCGGCGGCATCCGCACGATCGCGCGCGCGCAGGAAACGCTGTCGGCCGGCGCACAGCAGATCATTGTCGGGTCCGCGCTGTTCAGAGAGGACCGCTGCGATCTCGATTTTGCCCGGGCACTGTGCGATGCCGTCGGCCGCGATCACATCATTGCCGCGGTCGACAGTCGCGGCGGCCGCGTGGTGATCCATGGCTGGAAAACCGTAGTGCCGCTGACCGCCGTCGAGGCTGCGCGTGCGCTCGAGCCCTACTGTGGCGAATTTCTGTACACCCACGTCGATGCAGAAGGACTGATGGGTGGCACCAATATGGAGGCGATTCGGGCGGTTGCGGCGGCGACGGGGCGCCGGGTCGCCGCCGCCGGTGGCATCACGACGCAGACCGAAATCGATGCCCTGGAGGCACTGGGGATCGACGCGGTCGTCGGCATGGCGATCTACACTCGAACCCTTTCCCTGCCACCTCCGTCCAAGCCGTCATGAAGACCCTGGTGGCTGGTTTCGCCATCGTTGCGCTGTCGGCGCCCATCGTCGCGGCGCTCGAGGAGAGCGAGCACATCAGCAGGACGGTCTCTTTCGCGCCGGGCGGCGTCCTGCACGTGACGACGTTTTCGGGCCACGTGACAATCACCGGCTCCGACGACCACCAGGTGGTGGTCGACGCGGTCCGCCATGGTCCGCGCGATCGCCTGGACCGGATCAAGCTGGAGATCAGGACGAGCGGCCAGTCCGTCTTCATCGAGACGAACCACCGCGAGTCCTCCTGGTTCAATCGGCTGCGGAGCGACGTCGTCGACACCGACCTCGACGTCCGGGTCCCGCGCCGCACCGACGTGCACGTCACGACGTTCAGCGCCCCCGTCACCGTCGAGGCGGTCGACGGGATGCATGACGTTCACGGATTTTCATCCCGGATCCGGCTCGCCAACGTGTCAGGCCCGGTTGACGCGAAAACGTTCAGCGGCCCCGTCGAAATCCGCATCCGGGACTGGCAGGATCGCGAGTCAATCGTCGTCAACACGTTCAGCGGCCCCATCGAGCTCGCGTTGCCGCCCGACGCCCACGGACACCTGACGTTCAACTCGTTCAGCGGCCGTCTGAACTCCGATCTCCCCCTGACCCTCCATGAGAGCTCCACGCGGCGCGTATCTGCCGAGCTCGGCAGCGGCAACGGCGGCCCTTCACTGCAGTTCCACACCTTCTCCGGGAACGTAAAGATTTTGCAGTAGTGGCTGATACAATGAAACATTGCCCCGACTCGGGCATCATCACTTGTGAGTACCGCAGTCCAGGTCGATCCGGTGATCCGACGGGATCCGGCGCCGGCGGCCGCCGGACGAATCGCCACTGATGGAAAATTCTTACGCCTCGGCGAGGAACGGTACCTCGTAAAGGGCGTTACGTACGGGACGTTTGCGCCTGACGCGTCCGGGTATCAGTTTCCCGGTCGCCAGCAGCTGGCCGACGACTTTCGGCTCATGGCCAGTCTCGGCCTCAATACCGTCCGGACCTACACCGCGCCACGCCGCGACCTGCTCGACGAAGCATGGCGACGGGGCTTGCGCGTCATGGTCGGGCTGCCATGGTCGCAGCACGTCGCGTTTCTCGACGACCGTCACCTGCGGCGGCAGATCCGCCGGGAGCTCGTGTCGCAAATCCGGGAGCTGGCCGACCACCCCGCCGTACTCACCTTCGCCCTCGGAAATGAAATCCCGCCCGGTGTCGTGCGGTGGCATGGCCGCGTCCGTATCGAGAACTATCTGCGGTGGCTCTATGAGGCCGCCAAGGAGGCCTCGCCCGGCAGCCTTTTTACCTACGTCAACTTTCCGCCGACCGAATTCCTCGATCTGTCGTTCTTCGATCTCTGCGCCTTCAACGTCTACCTGCATCACGAGGCGGCGCTGCGCGCCTACCTCGCACGGCTCCAGCACATCGCCGGCACCAAACCGCTGCTGCTCGCCGAAGCGGGGGCCGACAGCGTCCGTGAAGGCGAGGCGGGCCAGGCCGAAATCACGTCGATGCACGTCCGGGCCGCGTTCGAGGAAGGCGCCTGCGGCGCGATCGCCTTCGCGTGGACCGACGAATGGTGGCGCGGCGGACAGCCGGTCGAGGATTGGAAGTTCGGGCTGGTCGATCGCAACCGCGATCCGAAGCCCGCGGCCGCGGCCGTGGCGGCGGCGTTCGCAAACGCGCCGTTCCCGCCCGACAAACAGGCCACGTGGCCGAAAGTCTCGGTGGTGGTCTGCGCCTACAACGCCGCAGATACGCTCGATGACAACCTGGCGTCGCTCGAGAACCTCACCTATCCGAACTACGAGATTCTCCTCGTCAACGATGGATCCAAGGACGGCACAGGGGAGGTCGCCAGGAAGTATCGGCGGGTGCGCGTCATCGACACGCCGAACCAGGGCCTCAGCGCCGCGCGCAACGTCGGCCTGGCCGAAGCCACCGGCGACATCGTCGCCTACACCGACGCGGACACCCGGGTCGACCGCGACTGGCTGACCTTCCTCGTCCAGCCCTTTCTGACCTCCGACGTCGTCGGCTCGGGCGGACCCAACGTCGTGCCTCCCGATGATCCGCCGATTGCGCAGTGCATCGCGCGGGCGCCCGGCGGCCCGGCGCACGTGCTGCTCGACGATCGCACTGCCGAGCACGTGCCGGGCTGCAACATGGCCTTTCGCCGCGATGCGCTCCTCGCAATCGGCGGCTTCAACCCGATTTACCTGCGCGCCGGCGACGATGTCGATGTGTGCTGGCGCCTTCAGGCGCGCGGGTGGAAGATCGGGTTCGCCTCGTCGGCGCTCGTCTGGCATCATCATCGGGCGTCGGTCAAAGCGTACTGGCGCCAGCAGGTCGGCTACGGCGAGGGCGAGACGTGGCTGATGGCGCACCATCCCGAGAAGTTTCTCGACGGCCACATGCTGTGGCACGGACGCATTTACAGCCCCCTGCCGTTCGTGCGATCGCTCTGGGGAACGAAGATCAACGCCGGCGTCTGGGGCACCGCTGCATTTCCGTCGGTGTATCGCACCGACGTGCATCCGTTCGCGTTCCTGCCGCACTCCATCAAGTGGCAGGTCCTGTCGTCCGTCCTGATGGTGGCCGGCGTGATCGTCGCGGCCACCGCCGCGCACCGGTGGGCGTCGATCCTGCTGCTGGCGACCGGGCTGGTGGGTGTCGCGGCGACCGTGGCCAAGAATCTCGCCTACGCGCTCAGGTCCGAGATCGACTCGTTGCCGGGCGTCGGGCCGGGCAGTCGATCCGGCGCGATCCGGCGTCTGCTGGTTCGAGTCTGGTACCGCTCCGCGGTCGCGTATCTGCATTTCCTGCAGCCGATTGCGCGGTTACGGGGCCGGATTCGCGGCGTGCTCGCGCCGCCGGAAGTGGCGCTGCCCGAGGCGAGGCCTCAGACGAGCCGCGGGCCGCGCCCCTCGCTCGGCGAGATGCGGCGCGCGTTGCTGCTCATCACGGGCAGCGTCACCGAGGATCGCTTCTGGAGCGAGACCTGGACCAGCGCCGAGCGCGTGCTGTCGCAGCTGACCGACTGGCTGCGCCAATCCCATGCCCTTCGCACCATCGAAATCGACGAAGGCTGGTCCGACGATCGCGATGTGAGCGCGTTTGTCGGGCGGTGGGCGTGGTTCGACGTGCGCGCGCTGGTCGAGGAGCATGCCGGCGGCAAGGCGTTGCTCCGCATCAGTACCCACCTTCGTCCGACCTCCTTCGGCATCGTCAGCGCGATCGGTCTCGGGGTCGCGCTGCTCGTCGGCGCCATCTACGGGATCGCGCGCACCTATCGCAGCCTCGGCGCGATTGTCGCCGGCGCCGCGGTGCTCCTGATTCTGTTCGTGATCTGGCGGACGTCGCAGACCGCCGCCATCGTCCGGCGCGCAATCGACGGCGTGACGGTGCAGCAGGGAATGGTCCAGTTGAAGTCGGGACCGGCCCGGGCCCCGCTCGTGGCGCCGTCGCTGCTCCGCATGTACGGGCTGCGCAGCGCGATCATCTTCGTGCTGATGATCGTCTCGCTCGGTGCGAGCACCTTCATGCTGCGCGAAGCGACAACCATCGGGCCGGTCATCGGCGGCGGCGGCCAGAAGGGGTACGCGGGCGACTACGGACCCGTCATAGACGCGATTCTCGATACGCCCAGCGGGCTGGCAATCGCACGCAACGGCGACGTGTACTTCGCCGATTCGAACAACCATACGATTCGCCGCATCGGCACCTCCGAGATCGAGCCGGTCGCGGGCAGCCATGATCTCGGCAGCGGCTTCTCCGGCGACAACGGCCCCGCCATCGTCGCGCAGCTCGATACCCCGGGTGGCGTCTGCATCGCCCCGGACGGCGACATTGTGGTCGCCGATTCCCACAACGACCGCATCCGGCGCGTCGATCGGCCGACCCAGGTGATTACGACGATCGCCGGATCGGGCGAGAACGGATATGACGGCGACGAGAAGCCCGCGCGCGAGGCGGCGCTCGCTACGCCGAGCGCCGTCGCCTGTGCGCCGAACGGGGATATCTACATCGCCGATACCTTGAACTATCGCGTCCGCATGATCGACGCGCGGACCGGGCTCATCCATACCATCGCCGGTGACGGGACCGCGGGCGACCGGGACCCCGCCCAGGTGGGTGACGGCGGCCTGGCCGTCCACGCGCAGCTCAACATGCCGAGCGACGTCGCGATCGATCGCGTGACGGGCGACGTGTACATCGCCGACATGCACCACCAGCGCGTCCGGAAGGTCGACGCGAAGACGCACATCATCACGACGGTCGCCGGCGACGGGCAGTGGGGCAACTCGGGGGACGGCGGGTTGGCGACCGAAGCGCGGCTGGCCGGCCCGGCGGGCATTGCGGTCGTGCCGGAACCGAACGGACGGGTCACGCTCTTCATCGCCGACTTCTACAATCAGCGGGTGCGAGCCGTGGGACCCGACGGGATCATCCGCGACATCGGCACCGAGGGACGGGCCGAGTTCGGGGCGCCGACGCGCGTCGCGTATGCGACCTCGGGCCCCCATCGCGGCTGGCTGTACGTGGCCGATTCCAGCACCGACCGGATCGTCCCGCTGATCCTGCCGAATATCGCCCCGTTCCTGGTCCCGCCGCGCCCCATCGCCCCGGCGCGGAGAGTCGGCGGATGAGCACGCGCGCGGAGTCGACCACGCCGCCGCCGCCCGGCCGACAGGCCAGCGAGCAGCCTCTGCTGCCCTGGACCCTGTCGTTCCTGGGGCCCTATCGCGCGCAGGTGGTGCTGCTGTCGATCCTGCTCGCGTCGGAAATCGGGCTCGGCGCGCTGCAGCCGTGGCCGCTCGCGATCGTCATCGACTTTCTGACCGGCATCGGGCTGCCGCGCCCGCTGATGCGCTTCGTCCCGGGGCTCGCGGGGCTGGCGAGCACGCATCGGTTCACGCTGCTGGTCGTGATCGTCATCGCCGGCGTGGTACTGCAGGTCGTCAACCAGTTCGTGTCGGCGTACGGCACGCAGGTGCAGGTCGAGACCGGGCAGCGCATGGTCTACGACCTGCGGGGGCGGCTGTTCGAGCACCTCACCGCCCTCGGGTTGCACCACCACATCACGACGAGCACCGCCGATGCCGTCTACCGCGTCGATGTCGACGCGTACGCGATCGAGAACCTGGTGATGAGCGGGATCTTTCCGCTCGCGACGTCGGCGATTTCCCTGGCGGTCATGTTCGGGATTCTCCTGCACCTCAACACGACCATCGCCTTGCTGTCGCTCACCGTCGTCCCGTTCCTCTACCTGTGCCTGCGGTACTACACCTCGACGCTCGTCAATCGCGAGGAGCGCGTCAAGGAGCTCGAGACGAAGCTGCTCCAGCGCCTGTACGAGACGTTCGGCGCGATGCGGCTCGTCAAGAGCTTTGCGCGCGAAGCGCACGAGCTCGGCCGGTACGGTTCCGCGGGCGAGACGACGATGAACGCGCGGATTGCCATCACCTGGCAGCAATCCTTGTTTTCGGTGGTCGTCAGCACGATCACGATCCTGGGGACCGCGCTGGTCGTCATCATCGGCGGTGGCTTCGTCATGCAGAACCGCCTGACCATCGGGCAACTCACCGTCGTCATCAGTTACCTCGGGGCGGTCTACGGGCCGCTGTCCGCCATCGCGCATACGACGGGCCAGCTGCAGGGCGCCCTGGCCGGCGCGAAGCGGGTGCGCGCGATGTTCGCCCTGATTCCCGAAACGGTCGACGCGCCCGACGCGGTGGAGGCCGACCGGATTACCGGCGAGATCCGCGTCGAGAACGTCGGCTTCACCTATCCGAACGGACCGACCGTCCTGCACAACATCTCGTTTGTCGCCAAGCCCGGCGAAATGGTCGCGCTCGTCGGCCTCACCGGAGCGGGCAAGACGACGCTCGTCAGCCTGATCCCGAGGTTCTACGACACGACGACGGGGCGGATCGCCATCGATGGCGTGGACGTCCGGCGTTACCGCGTCCGCTCGCTGCGCGAGCGCATTGCCATCGTCCTGCAGGATCCGGTTCTGTTCTCCGGCACGATTGTCGAGAACCTGAGCTACGGCCGGCTGAACGCGACACGCGAGGAGATCGAGGAGGCGGCGCGGGC